>VGNF01000245.1 GCA_016866195.1 Chloroflexota bacterium
ATCGCATCCTGGGGCTGGACAAGGTCCCAAGGGTCGGGCTGTTCGCCCGTTAAAGCGGTACGCGAGCTGGGTTCAGACCGTCGTGAGACAGGTCGGTCTCTATCCGCTGTGGGCGTAAGGGATTTGAAGGGAGCTGCTCCTAGTACGAGAGGACCGGAGTGGACAGACCTCTAGTGTGCCAGTTGTTCCGCCAGGAGCATCGCTGGGTAGCCATGTCTGGCAGAGATAACCGCTGAAAGCATCTAAGTGGGAAACTCGCCCTAAGATGAGATCCCTGTTTTCCCAATAAGGGAGTAAGACCGCAGGTAGACTACCTGCTATATAGGCAGTATGTGTAAGCGCAGTAATGTGTTAAGCTAAACTGTACTAATGGTCGAGGGCTTCCTCCCGTGGTGCGGAGAACTTGGTACTTTTCTTCTGTCATCGCGAGGCGTTCTTCGCCGAAGCGATCTCAGTAAAACTACATCAATTAAAATTGCTATTCGGTCACGATCTCGTGAAAATGTCCCTTGGTGATTTGAGCGGCGGGGGTACACCCGGTCCCATCCCGAACCCGGCAGTTAAGCCCGTCAGCGCCGATGGTACTTGGAGGGCGACCTCCTGGGAGAGTAGGTCATTGCCAAGGGGCTTTTCTTTTAATTTCGCAGCGAAAAGGGTGGGCTAATTTGTATAACCGCAGAGAACGCAGAGTCCGCGGAGGAGAACAAGAAGGAAATCTTTGCGATCTCTCCCAAAGGAAACACCGCACATGCGTTCGGTGCAGGTGTCGGTCCGGTGCGTGTGTTATGCGGTAAATCGGCGTTGAGTCTACGAAAATCGAATCTCCCAAGTTTCGGGCTAATCTATTCGTCGTCGCACGAATCGTGTATAATGCGCCTTTTCAATCGGCCGGGTGGGCAATCGCACAACCCGGGGTTCATAATCGAGGAGTTGTGAAGCGCATGCATTGATCGTCAGGTCATTTATCCGTTTCTGGTCTTTGAAGGAACCCTCGGCCGACCCTGTGCAGCCGAGGTTTTTTTATTCCATGCGGAAAGGAGGTGAAATCAGTTGGCATCAGTTAATTTACGCAGCGGCGAGTCGCAGGACTCGCTGCTCAAGCGGTTTCGCAAGAAGGTCGTCAAGAGCGGCGTGCTGAGCACCGTCCGCCGCAAACGCTGGTTCGTCTCCAAGAGCGAACAGCGCCGCATGGAAAAGAAGAAGGCCATTCGTCGCATCAAACGCCGTAATTTCAAGGAAGTCGAGTAGACCAAGAGGCGCGTATGACAAAAGAAGAAGGCAAGATCAAGGTGGACGGCATGGTGATCGAGGCCCTGCCCGGAACACAGTTTCGGGTACGCCTGGATAACGGCCACGAAGTGCTGGCCTATCTCTCCGGCAAGATGCGCAAGCATTACATTCGAATTCTGCTCGGTGACCGAGTTTCGCTGGAAATGTCTCCCTATGACATGACGCGCGGCCGTATCACCTTCCGCCAGCGCAAACAGGCACCGGTTACGCCCACCGAAGATACTCCCGCCGTATGAATTTATCAAGTAAGTAAAGAAACTCTCATCCTGGAAAAGCAGATCTGGGATGAGTTGTTTAATGCCCCAACCCTGAGTCCCTCCCCTCGCGTAGCCTCCCGTAGGGGGCGCAGCGGCGGAGGGATTTGTTTAACTGGACTGTGAGAGCGGCATTTTCGTGCTCACAGTCCAACAGACAGGGGGCGATAGAGAATGATCTTGCGTCTATGGCAGTTCGCGCCAGGATCCCAGAACCTTCATGTAGTTGGCGCGTTCGAACGCGGCCGGCTCGCGTACGTTTTTCTGACTCATGCTGCCCTGCATTTGTTGGATGGACTCGTACTCGTGTTCGCGCATCCAGCCCTCCAATTCGCCGAGCAGCCTGGGGATGATCGTTTCGCCGTTTCGTAGCAGGCTCGAGGCGATCATGGCTACGCGCGCTCCCGCCATCATGGATTTAAGCACGTCGCCGGCCGTATGCACCCCACTCGTCAGCGCGAAATCCGCCTTGAGCCTCCCGAACAGGATCGAGACCCAGCGCAAGGGCAGGCGCAGATCGGCAGAGGTGCTGAGGTCCAGGCTGTGAACGATGCTCAATTCCTCCAGATCGAAATCGGGCTGATAGAACCGGTTGAAAAGAACCAGGCCGTCCGCTCCGGCCTCCACCAGCCGCGTGCAGAAATTCGGCAGGGAGGTGATGAAGGGACTGAGCTTCACCGCCAGGGGAATGCGGATCGCCTGCCTGACCTCCGCTACCAGGTCAAGCTGGGCTTGCTCGACCTCGGCACTCTTCAGCGCGGCGTCAGTGACCAGGTAATACAAATTCAATTCCAATGCATCTGCGCCGGCGTCCTGAATTCGCCGCGCGTAATTCGTCCAGCCGCCTTTGGATACCCCGTTCAAACTTCCGATCACCGGAATGCTCAGGGATTTTTTGAGCGCAGCCAGCTGGTTGAGGTATTTTTCCGGGCTGATGCCGTACATGCCCCCGTCCGGGAGATAGGTCAGGGCTTCCGCGAATGAATCGGTGCCGCGCGAAAGGTAATGGTCCAGTTCGAGGCTTTCGTGAATGATCTGTTCCTCGAAGAGGGAATACATCACGATCGCCGAGATTCCCGCCTCCTCGAGTTTGCGGGCCTTCTCGATCTTCTTGGAAAGCGGGGAGGCGGAGGCGACCAGCGGATTCTTCAGGCTCAAACCAAGATAGGTAGTGGAAAGATCGGTCATGTCCGCCTACTCCTTGTTATCGTTGTTGTTGCCGTAGTGCATGGCCGCCATTTGCTGGTACAGATTCCAGCGGGATCTGGCGTCGCGCTGGGCGTTTTTCATCAATTCTTCGGCGCGTTCTTCGTTCATCTGTATGAGCATCTTGTAGCGGGTTTCGTTGTAGGCGTACTGGGAAATCGGGATGGTCGGCTCCTTGGAGTCGATCACCAGGGGATTTTGACCCTGCGCGGTCAGCCGCGGGTCGAAGCGATACAACGGCCAGTGCCCGGATTGAACCGCCAGCTTCTGCTGTTCCAATCCCTTGGCCATGTCGAACCCATGAGCAATGCAGTGACTGTAGGCGAGGATCAGCGATGGACCATCGTAGGATTCCGCTTCCAGGAAGGCGCGCAAGGTTTGCTGGTCGTTCGCTCCCATGGCCACTCGCGCCACGTACACATAGCCATAGGACATGGCGATCAACCCAAGATCCTTCTTGGGCACTCCCTTCCCGCTCATGGCGAACTTGGCCACCGCAGCGCGGGGTGTGGATTTTGAAGCCTGTCCGCCGGTATTCGAATACACTTCTGTATCCAGTACCAGGATGTTGACATTACGTCCACTGGCCAGCACGTGATCCAGGCCGCCATAGCCGATATCGTAAGCCCAGCCGTCGCCGCCCATGATCCAAACGGATCGCTTGACGAGATTGTCGGAGATGCTGATCAGGTCCCGTGCGCGGCTTTCACTGGACTTTGACAGCTTATTCTTCAATTCCTCCACGCGTACGCGTTGAGCTTCGATCCCCGCCTCGTCGGATTGATCGGCGTTCAGAATGGCGTTAACGAGGTCCGCCCCAAGCTCCTTATCAAATCCTTGCAGAAGTTCGTGCGCGTATTCATTCTGTTTGTCGATGGTCAGCCGCATACCCAGCCCGAATTCGGCATTATCCTCGAATAGCGAATTCGACCAGGACGGCCCGCGCCCCTTTGCATCGCGCGCCCAGGGAGTAGTGGGCAGATTGCCGCCATAGATCGAAGAACACCCGGTCGCGTTTGCCACGATGGTCCGGTCGCCGAACAACTGGCTGACCAGTTTGACGTAGGGAGTTTCACCGCAGCCGGCACAGGCGCCGCTGAATTCGAACAACGGCCGCAGCAGTTGGGAGTTCTTGATCGTCGAAGGATTGATCAATTTGCGGTCCAAGTCCTGGATGCTCATGAAAAAATCCCAGTTCGTTGCCTCTGCTTCGCGCAGGGGAGGCTGCGGAGCCATGTTCAAGGCTTTTCGTCCGACATTGGATTTGTCCTTCGCGGGGCACACCTCCACGCACAGGGTACAGCCGGTGCAATCCTCCGGCGCAACCTGGACGGTGTATGCCATGCCCAGGGAGAACTCTTTGAATTTGGAAGGCATGTGTTTGAAATTGGAGGGCGCCCTGGCCAGCAGCTTCTCATCATACACTTTATGGCGGATGACGGCGTGCGGACAGACCATCACGCATTTGCCGCATTGAATGCACAGGTCCGGCTCCCAGACCGGGATGTCGAGGGCGAGGTTGCGCTTCTCCCATTGCGTTGTGCCGGTCGGGAAGGTTCCATCCACAGGGAAGGCGGAGACCGGGATATTGTCCCCGTCGAAGCCGATGATCGGCGCGAGCACCCGATGGACGAACTGCGGCGCCTCTTTCGGGACCGGCAGACGGCGCGTCGTCTTCGAGGTGACCTTCGCCGGCACCTTGACCTCGTAAATGTTCGCAACGGTGGCATCCACCGCCTCGAAATTCATCTTCACGACGGCCTCCCCGCGCTTGCCGTAGGTTTTTTCGATGGCGTGTTTGATCTCGGAGATAGCCGCCTCGCGCGGCAGGATCCCGCTTATGGCAAAGAAGGCGGTCTGCATGATCGTGTTCATTCGTCCGCCCATGCCGGTCTTTTCGGCGACGTCGTACCCGTTGATGACATAGAACTTCAGTTTCTTTTCAATGATGTCCCTCTGGACCTCCTGCGGCAATTCGTTCCAGATCTCGTCCGGTCCATACAGGCTGTTGAGAAGGAAGATTGCGCCTTCCCGGGCATACTTCAGCATGTCGACGCGTTCGAGGAAGGTGTATTGGTGACAGGCTACAAAATTGGCTTGTTTCGGTTCGATCAAGTACGGGGCACGGATGGCGTGCGGACCAAACCGCAGGTGAGACATGGTTACCGTGCCGGACTTCTTCGAGTCGTAGTAAAAGTAACCCTGGGCATAATTTTCGGTTTCCTCGCCGATGATCTTGATCGAGTTCTTGTTGGCGCCCACAGTACCGTCCGAGCCGAGGCCGAAGAATACGCAGCGCACGATATCGTCCGATTCGATGGAAAAGCTTGCGTCCACATCCAGACTGGTCTTAGCCACATCGTCCTTGATGCCGACGGTGAAATGATTCTTCGGTTCGGGTTTGTTCAACTCATCCAGAGTTGCTTTTGCCATGGCCGGCGTGAACTCCTTGGAGGACAATCCATAGCGGCCGCCGATCACCCTGACCTCCGTACGCCTGCCTTCCACGAGGGCGTTGATGACATCCATATACAGGGGTTCGCCGAGCGCGCCGGGCTCCTTCGTGCGGTCGAGCACAGCAATACTCTTCACGCTTATCGGCAGGGATTTGATGAAATGTTCCACCGAGAAGGGACGGTATACCCGAACGCGTAGAGTGCCAACCTTTTCACCGCGCCTGGCAAGGAAGTTTTT
>VGNF01000246.1 GCA_016866195.1 Chloroflexota bacterium
TTTTTCCCAAACCACATAACGACCGTTTACGAACCTTTCCTCCCAGTTCTTCGATCCTTCGATCTGAACATTAATTTTTCGATCCCACGCATAGGTCAGAAGCATTTGAGGAGATTTGGGCATTTTTTCAAGCAGTCGCTCCACACATTCCCAATCCTTGTCCATTCGGCATCCCTGGAATTGGGACATGAGAAGAGTCTGCTCATTATACTTCCCCAGCCATTCGCTCCCCCACTGGGCAGTTAAAGGTTCCCTTTCAAATAGAAAAGGCATCCACTCCGCTTCATCCTGTGCGATCAGGGCCAGATAGATCGTATCGGCATTTGTCGATGAGCGGATATATTCGGCGCACTCGAGCAGGGATTCATTCAGATGCGGTTTGTATAAGGAAATCTCGGAGAATCCGCCCCACCAGATCAAGACCAGGGCTGCCAGGCCAAGGGAATATCCTCCGTACCGCCAAATGGATCCGCGCCTTCCGGCCGCAGATGCGGTCAGCCATCGGAAAATCACCCAGATTCCATACCCTGCGAACATCCCCCCGAGCAGATACACAAAACGAGCGTTCTCCGGGAAATACAAGGTCACCAGAAGAAAGAACAGAGGAAACGAAAAACGCCTTTGGACCATCAAGGCAACAGTGCCAACCAGGAAAGCCCCAAACAGCGGAAGGTTGGAGGAAATAATGGCAAAATTGATGGAAAACAGCCTCATCAGGTCCAATGGCTGCCAAATTAAAGAGTTGATCCCCGGCCCTCCATGGGAAGTGTACGCAGCGGTGAAGATCCCCCAGCCATGGCGGCTGATCATGACCCATATCCAGGGGAACGCCACAAAAAGCCCGAGGACGAAGGACGCAATCGAATTTCGGATCGACTTCGCAAAGTCCGTGGAGAACAGAGTGAACCAACCCAACCAAACCAGACAGAACAATGCATACGCGAGATGAGACAGGATGGTCATGCCGAAGAATACTCCCGTCAGCATGATATTGATGCCTGAAGGATTTCGTCGGCCTCGGTGAAATGAGTATATGGAAAGAAGAGAAAACAGAAACGCAGGCGCACGCACAATTCCTGCCGCCCAGACATGGGAGATGTACAGATCCGGAGAAGCAGCCAGGATGATCGTAATAAAGGCAGCCGCCAGCGGGGATTCGAACAATTCCAGGGAAAGGTAAAACGCGACGATCAGTCCGATCAAACTCAGCAGCGGCGGGACCACCCGCAGGAATACGAAGTACTTGCCGGTCAGTTTGATCAAAAAGGCCAGCAGATACAGTCCCAGAGGCGGGTAGGCAAAGGGAATCCCTCCCGGCCCATAATACGGTGACTCTTGGGGAAGTCGAAAATCTGCCTCTGCGATCTGCTCCGCCATCTGGGTGAACAACCCGGCATAACCCATTGGGACGGAATATTGGAACGTATTCGCGAATAAGACCGACAGGGACACGAGCACGGATGCCAGCAGCAGAAAATGAACTCCTGCAGAAGGCCGGCCTGAGACTGACATATGATGCACTGTCATCGAGTTATTTACAAACGCGTTGGAAAATCTCTTTTCTCACAGAGCACCAAATCGCACGATTGAAATCCCGCCGGTCGGTCCCCTTCGATCCCGATGACATCGATGGCTGGCAGGAAACCGGTCCTGTTGAACTGCTTAATCTCGACCAGGAGCCCCGCTCCTGGCCGGGAAGAAAATGGCTGATACCAGGATGATCCCCAACGCCACGGCATAGGTCACCACCAGGGAGATTGCAAGTAGACGTTGGATGATGTGCTCTTGGCGCTAAAGCGATAAAGGACATTGGTGAGCACCACCAGGCTGATCGAGGCATAAAAGAGGATCGTTGGCCGGATTTGTACGGGCATAAGAGTTTGCCGCAGAAGCTCTATTGAAGGCCGATCACTTCCGCGCCAATGGATATCGGAACTGTTTTTGTGGTTTCATAAAGGCACAAGGGCGCGATGGTCTGTGCATTGGAAGTTGGGTCTGTGATGTATGCATATCCCCAGTAGCAGGCCGCCAGAACGCTCACGACCGTCTGATCGTACCTGCCCAGACGGAAATAATATGTCGCACATTCGCCCTTATTGTTCGGATTTTCCATGCCAAGACTCAAATCCACCAATCCCCTGGAGTTGTTTACCAGTCTGACTTGAACCACTAGGCCCACCGGTTTCGCAGGCGGGGGATTGTAGCAAGGATTAAGGGTAGGGGTGATTCCAATAGCAGGTCCGCTGGCAGGCAACACAGGCTGGAGGGTCGGAAACGGCGTAATGCTCGGCGCCGGTGTAAATGTGGGCGGAACAGGTGTAAACGTCGCAGTCGGCATCGCCACCTGGGTTTGTGTCATCGCGACCCAGGCTTGCGCCACCGCAGTATCACGCATGGCTTCGGCGCTCACGGTCGGTTCGGGCGCCGGCCCGCAGGCAGAAATGATCGCGATCAGGGAAACGGAAATGATGTTGAGAGATCGGTATTTCATCGGTTCTCCATCCCTTATTTTTACCACAAACAGGATTGGGGCGTTGATTTGTGCAGAAGGCCGGAGCGATTAATGCCTTGGGCTTTCCAATCAACGAATTACCGAATTCGCGAAGAAAAAAGTCAACCCTAATGTCCTACTCAATGCGCTCCGCGCTCTCTGCAGTGAAGCGAAGTCAGCGCTACCCTTTTGCCACTCCCAAACAGGATAGTCGAAAATGGGCGGATTCTGGTTTATCGACTCTCATCGACATGCCAGGTAAAACTCAGGAAGTGATCTCATTCAGAATATGCAGAATATATTCCGCGGTCCTCTTGCCGGAGGAGCCGTCGGTGAAAGTAATCTCATTCTCGACGAACGCGCGGCGTTGGGCGGAATCCAGGGAGGGGTCGTTCAGGTACATATTCAGCGCATCCTGCAATTCGTTCTCATTGGAGACCACAGGCCCCGCCTTCGCCTCGCGAAAACGCTTATGGGTGGGCCAGTCCCCGATTTTCTTGAGCGAAAGCGAAAACTTCCCTGGGTGATTCCAAAAATTGGGAGCATCGATCACAGACGAGAGGATGGGCGTGTCATGCACGGCGGCTTCGACCACCATCGTGGAATACACGGTCACGAACACATCGGAATATGCGAGCATGGAGGATTTCTCGTCCATATCCTCGCCGCCGTAGTAGCCGAGCGACCCGCCCAACGCCACGGGCTGGACGACATGCACATGCGGATATTTCCTCTCCAGGTCAAACACGCGCTGGCGTTCCTCGGCAAAGATCTTCGGTTTGTCCTGAAAGTGACTCGGGTGCAGACGTATCAGCAGTTGTGAAGGCACTGCCAGCGAATCAGATGAAGCCAGTTTTGCCAGCGCTTCGATGTTTGGGAAGTTCGGCGCGAAATGGACGAAACTGCTGGCGTATGAGATCAACTTGCGATTCGGGTCGAGCCCATGCAGTTTGAAATACTCATCGCGCGGCATGAGCCATTGCTTGCGGATGTATCCATCATACGAGGGGATGCCGCCGATGTTCACCTGCTCCGGTGTCCAATCGGAGCCGTAGACCAATGCATCCTTTTGCAATTGCGACCAACATATCGCCCACTGCACATCCGCGCCCGAGATGTTGTATGACGAGGAATTGTCCCAGCCAACGATGGCGGTCAGGTTCGGGATGCCGCGTCGGGCGGACTCGCGCAGGAGGAAACGGTCCATGCGCCACCCGGGAGTCGAAGCGATGACCAAGTCGGGCTGATATCTATCGAACAGGTCGGAGTAGAGATTTGGCGTGAAGCGGTTTTGCATTCGCACCAGAAGCTTGCGCGCCCACGAAAAATTCCGCAGCAGGAGAATCATCAGCGCAGAGGGTATCCAGATCCCCAAACGGAACTTCCAGCCATTCTCCGCCCAGACTTCCCAGATGTGGCTGTCCATGGCTTCGGTGTTGATGCGGCGCGAGCCGCCGACGCGGCGCAGGTAGGCGAGCAGCCATTGCAGGCGCGGGTTGATTCTCTTGGCATAGTCGTTTGCCTGGTTGAGGCGCAAGCCTTCGAAGGTGAGAGGCGGACGGTGGACGGTGGACGATGGACGGTTGTAAGCGGACGAGTACCGAGCGGCAAGGTCGCTAAAACGTCCTTGAATTTTTTCTTTGGTGTCATCATCGGTGAGGACGACGACTTCGACGCCTGCGCCGAGCAGTGTCGGGACGACATCGCTTTGCAGAAAGTAGATGATGGCGGTGCCGTGGTCGGCCGAGATGAAAATACGATTGGGCATTATTCCTTTTCAAGTGTCATTGCGAGCGGAGCGAAGCAATCCCGTGATCTCATGTGAGGCTTGTCGGATGGTTAGATGAGATTGCCACGTCGCCACTGCGCGGCTCCTCGCAATGACCTGGTCAACTGTAGTACCAATTAAAAATCCTGTTGTACACCGTTAGCAAAATCTTCTTGATCAATCCAACCTCCAACACGCGCTTGCCAATCGAAACTCCCTTTTTCGCTTCTGTAGTTTTTAACTCCCCGCGCAAATACCCCAGCGTATTGGACATATTCATCGCCAGCGGGTCGGAGACCATCAGGCGCAGCAAGCCTGCGTCGTTCATGCGCTTGTCCAACTGACGGACCTGCCCCATGGGTTTGTCCATATCAAAGGGCAGGAACTGCTGGAGCGTGGATTTATACGCAGTGAACTGCCAGTGTGATGCGCCTACCATTGCTGTCACACCTTTATAGACTATTCTCCAATCTCTAGTCTCTGCGTACACTTTCTTATTCTCTTCTTCGGTCTGCCCAAGCGAGAGATTGAACTCAAGGAAGGTTTCCCACGGAACGAATTGACCTTCTTCGAGTTTGGCATTTTCTTTTGCCCACTTTAACGTGGCTTCATAAAACTCAGGCGGCGTGCGGAATGGGCGCGCGGTCACCATGCCGACCCTGGGGAAGGTTTCGAGGATTTTCACGGAACGGGAAAGCCAGTTCGGGGAGAATAGCACGTCGCTATCGGCGTAGGCAATGATCTCCCCCGGCGCGCCTGCGAGGATCACATTCCATGCCCCACCCTTGCCCATGTTCTTCTCGGAGAGGATCAAATACTGGATCTGTCCCTCTTCTTTTTCCTTCACAAGGAAGTCGCGCACTTCGGCGCATGATCCGTTATCGAAGACCATCAAATCGAACGGCAGTCCGGCATCCCTCCGCATGGATTCTAGTGAAACTTTTAGCACATCGAGTGTCTCGGAGTAGAAACCGCTAAAGAAGGGGATATAGGTGAGCATCGCGGCAGTGATCCGCTCGGGACGGGCAACTTCCTTGACGAATTTGGCAGGGTTTTGACCTTTTCTCATGAGGTATCAGGTTCCAGGTTGAAGGTATCAGGTTCCAGGTTGAAGGTATCAGGTTATCGAGGATGGTCGCTAATGCATTCTCAACAGTTTCATGATCCGCTTTTTCCACCGCTTGG
>VGNF01000247.1 GCA_016866195.1 Chloroflexota bacterium
AACGATGATAATGAATTTCTTTCAGTATCTCTGGCGTAAGTTCGAGTTGCATGGTCATCCTGCGATTTTATCAGACCCGCATTTCATCTCCTTTTAAAACCGCAATTTGTGACCGTGCCCAGTATAGATCATGAGTCGTCGTCCCGTAAATGTGCGGAATGCCCATCGGGTCGCGGTAGATGTCCACCGGCCCGTCCAGTCCCTCCAGTTGAATTTCCCCATTGATCAGAGGGAAGGATTGTTGTGCCACAATTTTCGGCAGGTGGAATTTGAAATAATACAGCACACCCACCCCCACAATAAGGATAAGGATCAGTGTGCCGATGAACACCCTTCCCAGGTACTTGCCGATCCGTTTCATAGCTCCTCCAGGATTAAAATTTCATGCATTATAGAATTGGGAATTTTGGCTGAAAGACACGAAATTCACCGGTGGGTACGGTCTCTTGCAAGTGAAACAGGAATGGCGAAGACCGGCCCGCATCATGAATCCGAGGCGGACGATTCAACTCACCGGATCGTTCCCAGCATGCGTGGGAACCAATACCACAGGATGTCTGCTGCGGGTTTTGAATGGACGGAAACGGATTTATCCTGCAGCGCCACGGGAGGATGATATCCCCGGCTGATGAATCCGGAGATCCATGGTCGGGCGTTGACGGCCGTCAGGATGGATTCGTAAATATCCGCCTGTAATTGCAGATCGATGCTCACGGAATTCACTTCTGGATTTGGGGGACTCAAGGCCAGCCAATCCAGGCAGCCTGCGGAACCATTCGAGATGCATCCGGAGGCGGCGCCAGCTGCCGAGGGATAGGCAACCGCTAGAAAGAGCGGTTTGTTCACCAGGGATACCAGCGGCGAGATTTCATTATCCAAAATGCGGCCGGCTTCGTTCGCAAAATCGGTTTTGGTTGCGCTCGGGTTGTTGGAAAGCGAGGCGGACCACAAAAGATAGATCCCATCTACCTCCTTGAGCAAGTTCAGGGGTGTTTGGAGATCAGCCTTGGTGTAGGGCATTGCCCAATAGACCTTTCCGGAGAAATGGGCGCGTGTATCGGCGATAATGGCCTTCCATTGCGCTTCCGCGTCGGCAGGGACATTCGAAGGACTGCCGTCCGCCAGTTTTCCTCCCGGCAGGGCCGGGGTGATCCAATCCCCACCGAGGATCAGGGATTGGGCACCGGTTTGGGAAGCCAGGTCTGCATAGTGAACCGCAAAGTCATGATAACGATCAAACCAGGATTGCCACCATTGTGCATCACGTGGCGCGTTCTTCCAAAATGAGCTGACAGGCGAATCCGTTGGGTTTGTGCCTGCTGGGGGAAAATGAGGCATCGGGAAAATAGCCACATTCAGACCTAGAGCGCGGGCTTGTGAGATCATGATCGCCGAGTCGATCCAAAGGGGATCCTGACCCGGAAAGGGTGCGAAAGTGAGCGGCAAGAGACTCGAATAGGTCCAGCTGGGTGTCAGGACGATCTGGCTCGCTCCCAGGGCCTGCGTGTTGGCAAATGCCTGGGGGGCATAAAATGACCAGTTGGGCCGGAAAGTTGGCTGAAATTCCACGCCGACCGAGAACCCTGCCCGGGGAGTTATGCTCGCGCCCACGAGTGTCACAGGCTCCGGGTTCTCGAACCATTTCCAGGCGCGCACTGTGTCCTGAATATCCTGCCCTGTCAGGCTGGTGATCGCCTGCCGGCCGTTTGTCGAATAGCCAACCGTGTCAACGTCATCCGCGCTTCCGCACTGAGCGTTGCGGCAATAACGGTATCCAAACGAGCCGAGCATGTTCAAAGGACTGTACAGCTTATATGCCCAGCGGTTGTTCCCCAACGGCCACATTGGGATGGGTTCCGTCCACCCGTAAGGGTTGAATTGCATATAGATTATGTCGCCGGGGGGTGTAACGGATGGAATGGTTACTTCGAACAGAATGGGAGAGGAATTGCCAGCCGCCCAGGTTTCAACTGTATCCTGGAGTACGGTATCCTGTGTGGGGATGATGATATCCCGCAGTACCCACCCTCCTCCGCTCATGTGCTCCGCATTCCAGAAACCGTCTCCCAGCGTGTATTTGTATTGAAGGTGAGCATCGGCCGGCAGGCTGAGAGTGGTCGAATACCGACCGTCGGGTTGCAGGCTCATGATAGGCATGCGATCGGCGTTCGTGCTCAGGCCGCCCTGTAGGTCGGCAAAGGTGTTTCCAAGCTGAAGGAGGTTGCCGGCGATGCGAACCGGAACGCCCGGGACCGTCTCGGCCGGAATGGCCACGGTGAACGTGACATTCACGAGACGGGCAGGACGTACGCGCACATCCACCTGTGTGACCTTTCCCTCCCCGACCGTCGCTCCCTGTTGAAAGGGTTGATACAAACCATCCAGACTGTAGACGATTAGATTGTGTGTGCCGACCGGCAGGCCGGGCAGTTCGAAGCGTCCGGAAGAATCGGTCAAGGATTGAACACCGCCTGCGTTCACCAAGAGATTAGGCAGCGGCGATCCGGTGTCTGCATTGAAGACCCGCCCGATGATCGACCCGGAAGGTTTGGTATAGGATTTGTCCGCCCAGTCCGCAATGATATCCTGGATTTCCGCGGGTCCGGCGGAATAATACAAACGGTAGCGGATCGAAGTGCCGCGGGTGGTATCTTCATTGAATTCGACAGCACCACGCCTGACATATTTATATTTGACGACTGAATTGTATGGGAGCGGTAGGACGGCCGTATACGTCAGCGCGTCGCGCGGGCTCATGGGGTAGTAGGTCGCGTTCAAGGATAATCCAGTGACCTCATCCAGTAACGCGATGGCCAGGCTTTCACCGGCTTGAAGCTGCTCTGGCAGGGTGGTGATGAAGGTCGTCTGGGAAACCGGCCGCGGGGTGGAAGAAGGCACTGCCGGGACGGGTGTTTGAGTGGAGATGCCCGGAACACTTGGAATTTCGAAAAGTGAAAACGTGCAAGCCTGCGCCGATACGAAGACCACCAGGGCAGAGGCAAGGATTTTCATAACTTCAGGGCGAGAATTCTTCATCTGGATTCCTCGGAGAATGAGGTGGATTACGCTCCGCTGCGATTCGCTTCCATCCCCAGACCTTCCTTTTGTTCGTCGGATAATCGCTTTCGCCGGCCGGCAAAGGCGATGTAGCTCAATCCGATGCTGGCGAAGTATAACAAAATCATGGGAATCATGACCAAGCCCATATTGACTGGATCCACCGTGGGTGTCACCGCCGCTGCGAGAATCGCGATGATGACCACGGCCAATCTCCACTGTTGCGATAGAACTTTCGGCTGTACCAAGCCCATTGCAGACAGGACGTAAATGACCAGCGGAAATTCAAAGAACAGACCGATCCAGACCATCAATCCCATGATGAAGGCAAAGTAATCCCGCGCCGTCCAGAATTGGGAAATTCTTGTAAAGCTACCCAGGAAAGGAAGGGCAGCTGGAATCAGGACGTAAAATGTGAACGCCATCCCCGCCGCATAAAGCATGGTGGAAAGTGGAATCCCGATCAGCCCGAGCTTTCGTTCGCGTGGACGCAGCCCCGGCGCGGCGAAAAGCCATAATTCGAAGGCGAGATATGGAAGGGCGATGGCAATCCCCGCAGACATGGAGACGCGCATGAATACCCCGATCTCTTCGGTTACCTGGATCGCCTGAAGTTTTTCCAAACCTCCCACCGGAGCAGACAAATACTCCATCAGGTCATTCGCAATCCAGAAGCAGGCGACCACGGCGATTCCGAGAACCGCCACCATACGCAGCAGATGCATTCGCAAGGCTTCCACCTGATCCCAGAGCATTCGGCGCGTATCCGGACTGGTGGCGAGATCGGCAAATACTTCACCGATTGGCCGCTCCTCCGGTTCGGTGTTCAGGTATTTACGGAAACGTGAGGCCAAACGGAAAGGCAGGCTGATGATCTGGAATGGAAAAAGTATCCCCCGCCACAATCCGCTGAGGATTCTACGCATGCTTCTCCTGGCCGGAGTCCATTCCACCGGTATCGGTCGGAGGAGGGGTGATCGTGTTCCCTTGTATTGACGAGGATGGAGGTTGAACCGGCTGGGAACGCGTCGGCAGGGGGGACTGACCGGGCTGTCGATTCAATGGATTTGAAATCGAATTCAAATCACGATTAATCTGATTCAAATCCTCGTTGGCTTCGCGCATCAACCGGTTTGGAAGCGTCCGCAGCTCACGCGAAGTCTGCTGGAGCACCTTCCAGCCATCGGAAGTGACGATGCTGCGCATCCACCTGCCAATGGTGCGGCCGGCTTTCTGCATGTCCTTGGGACCCAGGACGATCAGAGCAATGATGATGATAAAGACCAGTTCGTTGAATCCGATCCCTAGGATTTCCATGTCAAGATCCGCCGGAGAGTGCGACCCTCTCGGCCTTGTTCTTCAAAATATCCTGCAATTCATGTTCATGGTCGGCCAGGGTGCCCAGCACGCCGTTCACGAAACGAGGAGCGGAATCGGATCCGTACAGTTTGGCGAGTTCCACGGCCTCGTTGATCGCAACCTTGATCGGTGTCTCGCGCTGCACGGCGAATTCCCAGAAGGCCATGCGCAGGATGTTGCGATCGATGGCCGCGATTTGATCGAGGGGCCATTCCGGGGCGTAACGTCCGATCAATTCATCCAGTTCGTGCCGCAAGGGCAGGACGCCGAACAGGATCTGCCGCGCAAATTCGGCGTGGTCTTTCGAAAGCGCAATCTCTTCCATCCGGCTGTCGAACACCTCTGCTGGAGGATGATTGGTGAGATCGATTTCGTAAAGTGCTTGCAGGGCGATGGAGCGTGCCCTGGTCCTGGATTTCATTCCTTCAGGCCTCGGCTTCTTCGTACTCGATGTCTTCGACGTGGATATTGATGTTCCCGACCTCCATCCCGACCATTTCTTGAATGGCGCGTGCCACGTTCAGCTGGATGTTGCGGCTGACCTCGCGGATATTGACATCCTGCTTGAGCACCAGGTGAAGGTCGGCGAAGACAAAGTTGTTGTCGGTTTGAATTCGAATCCCCTCGCCCATTCCGCGCCGAAAGAGACGGTTCACCCCGCCGCTCACAGACGCCATGCGACTCACGCCCGGCACGCTCAATGCCGCGAGGCGGGTGATGGTCGTCAGAACTTCCGCGGAAACAGTGGTCTTCCCTTGAGTTCTCTCCATTCCATAACTCCTTACATCATCGCCATTCCGCCGTCGACACCGAGTACCTGTCCTGTGATGTAGGCGGATTCATCCGAGGCCAGGAACATTGCAGCAAAGGCTACTTCTTGGGGTTTTCCTTTACGTCCCAAAGGCACCAATTTGAGCGCAGCTTCGAGGGTCTCCGGCGGCATGGCCTCCAGGATCTCGGTATCCACAAATCCCGGGGCGATGGCATTAACCGTGATATTACGAGCCGCCACTTCCC
>VGNF01000248.1 GCA_016866195.1 Chloroflexota bacterium
AAGAAAAGGGAATGGTTATTTATTATCGTTATATCTTCCACATCGGGCCGGCTGGGGTACCCGACTCCAATCCTGAGGTGGAGGACTTGCAGGAAAGACATGTGGCAAACTACCGCCGCCTGAATCAGGAGGGGAAACTCGTCCTAAATCGACCCTTGCTTGACTCGTTTCAAATGAGCGGAGAAGCTCGAGGTGCAGGGGGATTGAAGGCCGAATCGTTTGCGCAGGCGCTGGAAAAGATCAACACCGATCCGATGGTCAAAATGGGCCGGTTGGCGTTCGAGCTGCACCCCTGGATGATCAACCAGGGATCCCTTGCGTAATGCGACCTACCTACCTGGAAGTCAACCTCTCCCAGTTGGAACAAAATCTTGCTGCCATTCGATCCCAGGTCCACCCGGCCAAGGTCATGGTGATCCTGAAAGCCAATGCGTATGGACATGGCGTGGAAGGTGTGGCCCCGTTCTTTGCTCCCAAGGCGGATTACCTGGGAGTGGCTTTGGTGGAGGAGGCACTTCACCTTCGCCGGTTAGGTATTTCGACTCCGATCCTCGTTCTTGGCGGAATTCTGCCGGAACAGTTGCCGGATTTCTTCGATAACGGGTTGACCCTCACTGTGGCTTCCCCGATGATCCTTGACTTGGCGCAAGTTATGGCGGTGTCGCGTGGAAAGAGACTCAAAGTTCATTTGAAAATTGATACAGGTATGGAACGTCTTGGGGTTCGAGAGTACGAGGCGGAGCCGTTCATCATCAGGTCAGCTGCGTGTAGTCAACTTGAAGTTGAAGGGATTTTCACCCATTTTGCGAATGCTGAAGCGAAGGATCAGTCTCATCCTCGACTGCAGCTGGATCGATTCCAACGAGTGTTATCCGTATACGAGAAGCGATCTATTCCGCGACCGAAGTTGGTCCATGCCGCGAATTCGGCAGCGGTCCTTGCACTGCCTGAAAGCCGATTCGACATGGTGCGCCCCGGCATCCTTTTTTATGGCGTGTATCCTGCTCGAGACATCGAGAAACCGATCCAGGTCTTGCCTGCCATCAAATGGAAGTCGCGGGTCGTACACAGCAAAGTCACACAACCGGATCGCCCCGTCAGCTATGGATCCTTGTGGAAACCAGGCCGGGAAACGCGCATTCTTACAATCCCATGCGGATATGCAGATGGCTATTTTCGCAGGATGAGCACTCAGGCGCAGGTCTTGATCGGTGGAAAGAGGTATCCTCAGGTTGGCCGAATTTGCATGGATCAGTTGATGGTGAACGCCGGAAGCGAGGATATTCCGGCGGGCGAGGAGGTGCTTCTCTTGGGTGATGACCTCACTGTGGAAGAGCTGTCCGACTGGACTGGCACCAACGAGTACGAGGTTCTGACCAGCATCGGCACACGCGTACCCAGATCGTATGTGCGCGAATAAAGTACAATGCACTTAAGAATGATTTGAGAGGTGATTTGTGGGACGGATTTTCAAGGAATATCTCCTGCTGCTAGGGATTTCCGGATCGGTGATTGCCCTGGACCAATGGACCAAATGGATGGTTAGAGATAACCTTCCATTCCAGGGGACTTGGCTGCCCGAATCCCTGAGCTGGCTTGCGCCGTATGCGCGCGTCGTTCATTGGTATAACAGCGGAGCCGCTTTTGGCATGTTCCAAAACGGTAATTTGATCTTTACCGTCCTGGCCATCATCGTAATATTGGCGATCCTGTACTACTTCCCCAGAGTGGAGCCGGATGATTGGACATTGAAAATCGCCATGGGACTTCAAATGAGCGGTGCCGCCGGCAATCTGATCGACCGCTTGTTGATGGGGAAAGTCACTGATTTCATATCCATTGGCCGGTTTCCGGTCTTCAATGTCGCTGATTCTTCGATCACCATCGGAGTCATTGTGCTTCTGATCGGTGTTTGGATGAGAGAACATTGGCAGCGCAAGCAGCACTCGGACAACGAACCTGACCGGGAGGGATCGCTGCCGACCGGCCGGGAGAACTCTGTCGTCAACACAGAATAAACCGTGGTCGAACAAGTACATGATTTTGTCTTCCGTGGGGAGGTAAATGAGCGGCTCGATAAATTCATCGTCCGCTGCCTGCCCCAGTTTTCGCGCGTCCGCCTGCAGGGACTAATCCACGATGGTTTTGTTTTGGTCAATGATCTTCCTGCGAAAAAACCGGGTCAGCTGGTTGAATCCGGCTGCCGCGTACGAATAACCATTCCTCCAATAAGCCCATCCTCCCTCCGCGGGGAATCGATTCCCCTGGAGGTTGTGTTTGAAAATACCGATTTGCTGGTCATCAACAAGCCTGCCGGGATGGTGGTCCATCCAGCCGCGGGACATACTTCCGGTACGCTCGTCCATGCAGTGTTGGGGCACGATCCAGAAATACAGGGGATCGGAGGAGAGGAACGGCCGGGCGTAGTTCACCGATTGGACAAAGACACCTCAGGGTTGATCGTCCTCGCCAAGAATGATCCGACGCATCGTTGGCTTCAGGATCAATTTCGGGCACGCTCCGTGCAAAAGAAGTACCTTGCCCTTGTGGATGGTCGACCGCCAACCCCAAAGGGAAGGATCGAAGTGCCCATCGGCAGGGATCCAATCCATCGAAAGAAAATGGCGCTCATGCCGTCAGGCAAAGGTCGGGAGGCGGTCAGTGAATATCGTACAGTGGAAACATTTCGAGCGCATACCTTGCTGGAGTTTCACCCGATCACAGGACGCACTCATCAAGTCCGTCTTCATTGCGCTTTTTTGAACTGCCCGATCGTGGGGGATGTGTTGTATGGCAGAAGAACGCCGTCCGTCGCAATAAACCGTCACTTCTTGCATGCTGCCGAGTTGACCCTGCGTTTGCCCGGCGAATCCAAGGCCCGGCAATTTACCGCCGACCTGCCCGGTGAGTTACAAACGATCCTGGCGGATTTGAGAAATTCCTAGACCAGATAGTAAAGAATGACTTTTTGGAGGGCGAATGGATTACGTCGACTTAAGATCTGACACGGTAACCAAACCTTCCCCTGAAATGCGTGAGGTAATGGCTCAGGCGGCTGTTGGCGACGATGTGTATATGGACGATCCCACCGTCAATGACTTGCAGCAAAGAGCAGCAAATATACTTGGGAAAGAAGAGGCTTTGTTTGTCCCCTCCGGCACGATGGGGAATCTCTTGGCCCTTCTTGTGCATTGTCAGCGCGGTGATGAAGTCATCCTGGGTGACAAATCACATATCTACCTGAACGAAGCAGGAGGAATGTCCGCATTGGGAGGTATTCATCCGCATCCGATACCTAATCAGGGTGATGGCACGTTGTTGATGGAGGATATTCTCTTCTCTATACAATCCGACGATGTGCATCATACGATCACTCGGCTGATATGTCTGGAAAACACCCAGAATGTATGCGGGGGCGTTCCTTTGACTGTCGAGTACCTGCGCGCCGTTGGGAAGATTGCCCGTGAAAACCGACTTGCCTTCCATCTGGACGGAGCACGCATCTTCAATGCGTCTGTGGCGCTGGGTGTGGATGTCCGCGATCTGGTCGAGCCTGCGGATTCGGTCATGTTCTGTTTAAGCAAGGGATTGGCGGCGCCAATCGGGTCAATGCTGGCGGGTGGGAGGCAGTTTATTGCGCGTGCACGGCATTTGCGGAAGATGCTTGGAGGAGGGATGCGTCAAGTCGGTGTGTTGGCCGCACCGGGCTTGATATCGCTGGAGAAAATGACGAAGCGCCTGTCCGAGGATCACGATCGGGCAAAATTGCTGGAACGTGGATTGCGTGTTATCGGAGGAATCACGATGAACGCTGAAGCAGCTCGAACGAACATGGTGTATTTTGACTTGGACGAATCCATCCCATTCACCAGCGAGCAATTGGAGGTTCGGATGAAAGAGCAAGGAGTGCTGATCGATTCAGCCGGACCCCGCCGCGTTCGCCTCGTCACCCACTATTGGATCGACGACCAGGACGTTCAGTATGTGATAGAAGCCTTTAAGAAAGTCCTGAATCAAATCCCGGCAGGCCCCGGGTCCGGCGCAGGTTCGATTTGATCACGCCCTCTTTCCTTGGCCAAGTACAATCGTTTATCCGCCAGGTCAATGAGTTTCGGCACTTCGCTCGTTTCCAGGGGGTAGACTGCTATTCCCTGGCTGATGGTTGGAACAGGTAGTTCCAGATGTTCGTAACCGCTTAATTTCAATGAGGCGAGCATGGCTCTGATTCTCCGAGCCACTTCCAAAGCCTGATCACCATTGGTGTTTGGAAGCGCAACCGCAAACTCCTCCCCTCCCCAGCGCCCGACTACATCCTGACCCTTGATATTGCCGCGGATGATCTCGCACAGGCGAATCAGAACCTCATCTCCTAATTGATGGCCAAAATTATCGTTGTAGTCCTTAAAATGATCGATGTCGAGCATGATCAAACTAAGAGGCTGTTTAAGTAAATCGCATTCCTCCGCCTTCGCGTGGAGCAATTGAATGAAATGTCCGTGATTGAACACACGTGTAAGGCTATCTAACCGCGCCTCTTGTTGTATGTGCGCATGATGGAATGTGTTGTCCAATGCCAAAGCAGCCCTTTGTGAAATGTTGAGCAACAGTTCGAGGTCGCTCCGGTCGAACGCATTCGCCTGATAAGAGCCGATCACCATCACTCCCTCTACATAGGTCGCCTTCATGGGCACTCCCACCCATGAGATGGAAGGTTTGTTTTTGCCGATGAGAGAGAAGTTCATCCCTTCCAGCTTCGCGTCATTGCGACGGTCCGGCAAGAATAGGGGCTGTTGGTTCTTGATTACCCAGTCGGACAGGAGACCTTCCCGCTTCACCCGTAGATCGTTGAAGTACTCCCCATCGTCGTAGAATAATTGCATCCGCAGTTCCGGTCCTTCCACGATCCCAATGTAATACGTATCCGCTTCCAAGGCATTCTGAAAGGCGGCGTTCAGCAGCGAAAGCAGCTGGGAGGTGTCCAGCGTGAGGACGATTTGCCTGCTGATTTCGTTGATGATCTCCAGGCGGGTGATCTGCCGTTGAGCAACTTGTTTGAGCTGCAGGATCGCTTCAATGGCCACGATGACACCGAATGCCAGACCGATGTGAATAATCCAGTTATATGTACTTTCTCCCCGCATCCCAAGATGCACAAAGTGACCAGCGGTTCCATTGAAGATCAGAAAATAGACTGGTATGCGGGACGAAACCAGGACGATAGTTATCGCAGCGACCAGCATGAACGGGAAAACGAGGTAATCTATTTCTGGGGGAATGATTAGAATTGTCAACACGAGGTAGAGACTAATTCCAATAACATTTGTCCAAACAAATCGAAGTTTATTCGTGCTTCTGATGTAGAGGGGACGAAAAGAGGCAAAGAAAAGGAGACCAAGAATTCCAAGCAACGTGAGGCTGAATTTTT
>VGNF01000249.1 GCA_016866195.1 Chloroflexota bacterium
CGTCGACTACGCGTCCACCCGACCACGCGACCACCCGACCATCCGACTAAGCGACCATCCAACCACACGACTATCTGACTAATCGACTACGCGACCACCCGACCACGCGACCACCCGACTAAGCGACCATCCAACCGCGCGACTATCTGACTAATCGACTACGCGACCACCCGACCAAAATGACCTTTGCCCACCTGCACGTCCACACGGAATATTCCCTGCTCGACGGTTTCTCCAATATCAAGAAGCTGGTTAATCGCGTAAGGGAATTGGATATGCCGGCGGTGGCGATCACCGACCACGGCACCATGTTCGGAGTGGTCGATTTCTACAAATCCGCGCTCGAAGCGGGGGTCAAGCCGGTCATCGGGCTCGAAGCCTACATGGCGGCGCGCGGCATGCGGGACCGAGATCCCAAACTGGACCGCTCCTCCTATCACCTGCTGCTGCTCGCCGAGAACGAAGCCGGCTACCGCAACCTGCTCCAGCTCGCCTCGGCCGCCCAGCTGGACGGCTTCTATTATTACCCGCGCGTCGACCGCGATTTCCTCGCCGCTCACTCCGAAGGGCTGATTTGCACCTCCGGCTGCATGTCCGCCGAGATCCCGCGCGCCTTGCTCGAGGACAATCCGCAGGAGGCCCTCAAGCGCTGGAACTGGTACTACGACGTGTTCGGGCCGGACCGCTTCTTCGTCGAACTGCAGAGCCACAACATCAAGGAGATCACCGACCTCAACCGCCGGCTGCTCGAACTGGGCGCGCGCTACTCCTCCCGTTACGTCGCCACCAACGACGTGCACTACATCAATCCGGACGACGCCCGATTGCAGGATATCCTGCTGGCGATCCAGACCAATTCCACGCTGAACGATCCGGATCGCATGCGCATGACCGACGATTCGTACTACCTGCGCACGCCGGCGGAGATGAATGCGCTGTTCGCCGAGGTGCCGGGCGCTCTCTCGAACACGCTGCTGATCGCCGAACGCTGCAACGTGGACCTGGGCTTCAAGGGCTATCACCTGCCCGAATTCCCGGTCCCCGAGGGGTACACCACCGAAAGTTACCTGCGCGCCCTGTGCGAAGAAGGAGCCATGAACAAGTATGGGGAGCGGGCGCGGGATCCGCAGATTCGCGAACGGCTCGAATACGAACTGGGCGTGATCAATTCGATGGGTTTTGCGGCCTACTTCCTGATCGTGTGGGACCTGTGCCGCTTCGCACGCGAGAACGACATCTGGTACAACGCCCGCGGCTCGGCCGCCGGCTCGATCGTCGCCTACACCCTCGGCATCACACTGGTCGACCCGCTCCAGCACGACCTGATCTTCGAACGCTTTCTCAACCCCGGACGAATCTCCATGCCGGATATCGACCTCGATTTCCGCGACGACCGCCGCGCCGAAATGCTCGAGTACTGCGCCCGCAAGTACGGCGACGACAAGGTGGCGCAGATCATCACCTTCGGCACCATGGGCACCAAGGCTGCCATCCGCGACGTGGCGCGCGTGATGGAGATCCCGCTGCCGGAGGTGGACCGCACAGCCAAGCTCGTGCCCTTCGTCTCCGGGCGCGGCACCACCATGCAGGACGCGCTGGCGGTGGCGGAGTTCAAGGAGATCTACGACAAGGACTCACAGATGCACGAGGTGATCGACGTGGCCACGCGCATGGAAGGCACCGTGCGCAACGCCGGCACACACGCCGCGGGCGTGGTCATCTCCGATCAGCCGATCGTCAATTACCTGCCGCTCCACCGTCCCACCTCCAACGCCGAGGAAACCCCAATCAAATCGGTGACTCAGTTCGAGATGGGCGTGCTGGACGCCCTCGGCATGCTCAAAGTGGATTTTCTCGGGCTGATCACATTGACCGTCATGGCGCGCGCCTGCGACCTGATCGAAAAGCGTCACAGGGTGCGGCTCGATCTGAACAACATTCCGCTGGATGATGATAAAGCCTTCGAACTGATGGGCAACGGGCAGACCGCCGGCCTGTTCCAGGTGGAAGGCGGCGGCATGACCCGCTGGCTGGTGCAGATGAAACCGCGCACCCTGGATAACATCATCGCCATGGTGGCCCTGTACCGTCCGGGACCGATGGCCTTCATCCCGGATTACATCGCGCGCATGCACGGCCAGGCGCAGGTGCAGTACCGTCACCCCGCCATGGAACCCATCTTTCAGGACACCTACGGCATTCCCGTGTATCAGGAACAATTGATGCGCGCCGCCGTGGAACTGGCGGGATACACCCCCTCCGAATCGGACGAACTGCGCAAGGCCATCTCGAAGAAGAAAAAAGCCGACATCGACAAGCACCGCGCCAAGTTCGTCAAGGGCGCGGTCGAAAAGGGGATCGAGAAAACCACAGCCGAGGCGATCTACGCGGACTGGGAGGAGTTTGCGCGTTATGGATTCAACAAATGTCTGCCGGGTGATGTGGAAGTGCTGGATTCATCCACAGGTCGCTGCGTAACCCTGGAGGCTCTGTATCGAGGCCAAACCCGCATCTCAAGCACGCTTTCCTGCAATACAGACAACCTTAAACTCACTTGCGGCCGTATCGTCGATGTGATCGATAATGGCGTGAGGCCGGTCTTTCGTCTTACCACGGGAACGGGACGGAAGATCGAAGCCACCGGCAATCATCCCTTTTACACCTATACCGGCTGGCGCCTGCTCTCCGATCTGCAGCCTGACGAATTCATAGCTGTTCCAAGGGTCATTCCAATTGAAGGCCGCAACGAATGGCCGGACCACGAAGTGATCGCGCTTGGTCATTTGCTGGCGGAAGGGAACCTGTGTCATCCATATTCCCTTTATTATTACAACCAGGATATGGAACAAGTCGGGGACTTCGTTCAAGCCGCCAATTCGTTCGCAAACGTTCGATGCACGATTTCCAGGCACAGAGGCACATATTCCGTATACGCCGCCCGTGCGGACAAGCGCTCGGAACCCGGCATTTTCACCTGGGCAGGGGAATTGGGATTGTTGGGCCGGGGCGCGCGCACAAAGGAGATCCCATCGGGCGTTTTTGAGTTGACGAATCGGCAAGTTGGATTATTGATCAGCCGCATGTGGGAGGGCGACGGTCACATCGATGTGCGCGGGCGCAGTCTGTACTACGCGACTGCCTCCCACCGAATGGCCGCGCAGCTTCAGCATTTGCTCCTTCGTTTTGGGATCATCAGCCGCCTGCGAACAGTGGAATTCCCATACAAGGGGGGACGCGTTGGATACCAGGTTTTCATCACAGGTCACGAAAATATCCAATCCTTCAAGAACAAAGTGGGTTGTTATTTTGTCAATCAGGCACGCAGGCAGGCGTTGCTTGAATTAACCCTCACAACACCTCCCGTCGCAATCGGGACAAAAGATGTCGTTCCTGCGGCGGTGAAGGAACATGTCCGGACAGCCAAGGACCGGTCTGGTTTCACCTGGGAAAAACTGTCCAAGACTACGGGCATTGCCCCGCGAGAGTTTTATCCCACAAACTCCGCTGGCAAGCTCGGTTTCGGTAGAAATACCCTTCAAAGATTGGGGGATTACTTCGATGACAACAATATCAAACGATATGCGGAAAGCGACCTGTATTGGGATCGCATCGCTTTTATCGAATATATCGGCGAAAAACAAACCTATGATCTTGAAATCGAAGGTCACCATAACTTCATCGCAAACGATATTCTCGTTCACAATAGTCATGCGGCCGATTACGGCGTGATCGCGGTCCAGACCGCCTACCTCAAGTCGCACTTTGCGGTCGAGTACATGACCGCGCTTATGTCCGCTTCTGCAGGACAGACAGAGAAAGTTGCGCTGTACGTGGCGGACGCGCGCTCCATGGGTCTGACGGTGCTGCCGCCGGACATCAACTCCTCGGAATGGGACTTCGCCATTGAAGGCGCGGGGGAGGATTCCAAGATTCGCTTTGGCCTGGGCGCGATCAAGAACGTCGGTTCGAATGCGGTCGAGGCGATCCTCAAGGCGCGGGAGCAGGGACGCTTCACAGACCTGAACGACTTCGCGCGCCGCGTCGATCTGCGTGCGGTCGGGAAGCGCTCCCTGGAATGCATGATCAAGGTCGGCGCGCTGGATGCGTTCGGCGCGCGCGCCTCCATGCTGGCCTCGCTCGACCGCATCGTGGCCATCAGCACCAATCACTTCCGCGCCGCGGACACGGGTCAGATGAGCCTGTTCGGCGCGAACACCGGGGTGATCGAGGAGATCCGGTTGCCGGATGTCAAGGATGTGGAAAAGCGCGAGATGCTCAACTGGGAGCGCGAGTTGATCGGACTGTACATTTCCGATCATCCGCTCAACGAATACCAAACCACGCTGGCCCAGGTCGTCACCCATTTCTCCGGCCAGTTGATCGAAGCCGCGCAGGAGGAGAAGGTGCGGGTGGCCGGCCTGATCACCAACATACGTCCGTATACAACGAAGACCGGCAAGGCCATGGGCTTCGTCTCCGCCGAGGACATTCAGGGGACGCTGGAGCTGGTATTCTTTCCCCGCACCTGGGACAAGCACCGCGAGCAAATGAACGTCGGGCGGATCATCATCGCCGAAGGCAAGGCGGACCAGAGCAACCCGCCGACCAAGATCTTAGTGGATACGATCAAGACGGAAATCAAGATCACAACTTCCGTGGAGTCGCCTCCACCACAAATGCAAACCGCGGTGGTGCGCCAACCGCTTTCCCAATCCAAGCCCTCTTCACCTGTGACCAATGAGAAAGCGGGGGCGGACATGCCTCCTCCGCCGGAGAACTTCCCCGATGACTGGGAGACCGAATGGCAGCCTTCCTTCCAGGAGGTGTCGCTGGCTTCGAAGCCTGAACCAAAACCTGAGAGTGAAGCTCCTGGTGTTCCACTCCCAGCCCAGGTGGAATCGATCATCGAAGAGGCGGCTCCTGTTGAACTTCCTCATGAACCGCTGCTCCCCTCCCTGTATGTTCCGCTGGCCAGGGAAGACAGGGATCAGGAGCATCCACCGCGGCAGATCACGATCACGCTGCGTTCCACGGGCGACCACGAACGCGACAAGCGCCGCATTAAAACCATGTATGGAACGCTGATCTCCTATCACGGGCGCGACAAGTTCAGTTTCCAGATCTTCGAGAACAGCCGCGCGCACCTGATCGATTTCCCCAACGACTCCACGCGCATCTGTCCCGACTTGCTCGAGCGCCTGAAGAGGCTGATCGGCGAGGAATCCTGGCGCGTGGAGGAGATCACCTTCCAATGATTTTCATGATATCGTGAGGTTGCTCATCGCCGCGCTTCAGATACAGGCTTCGTCTTAACCAACCCTCCGATAAGCGCGGCGACGAGGGGTGACATTTTAACTCCAGCGGACCGCATTGCAA
>VGNF01000250.1 GCA_016866195.1 Chloroflexota bacterium
GGGGATTGGCGATTTACGATTGGCGATTTACGATTACGATTTTGGATTTCTGGTTTCGAGTTTGCGCGCGGCGGCGGTGAGAATGGTCAATGCCTCGCCGACCTTGACCTTCTCCTCGGTGGACAGACTCCCAACCAACTCTTCCAGCCAGCGATGGCGTTCCTGAAACCCCTGCTCCACGAGGGACTGTCCCTGCGCGGTCAGACTCAACACCTTTGCCCGCCGGTCGGAAGGGTGCTCGGTGCGTTCAAGGAGACCGGATTGCACCAGCTTGTCCACCAACTGGCTGGCGGCCGCGTTGGTGATGTCGAAGCGTTCGCTGATTTCCGAGACCCCGCAGCTGCCCTTGTGGTGCAATTGCATCAGGATGCTGAACTGCGGCATGGACAGCCCGGCCGACTTGGCAAATTGATTCCAGCCGCGCATCGAGCGGTGCATGAAAACATCCATCCATGCATGCAGCGTGTGGTGGGGGGAATGCGCCATGGTTAAGCTCTCTTTTTAGTTAAGCGGGCTTAACTTTACGTTTGTATAGGGATTTGGTCAAGGGCGCGTGGATTAGAAGAATATAGGAGTTTTTTGTCTGGTCACCCTAAAAAACAGGCCGCCGCCGGGGAGACCGGCGGCGGCGTTCGCCAAAGGAGGAGACAGGGAGGAGCATAATGAAGGTGTCTTTGTTCCGTCTCCAAATAGTATCTTAGCCGGGCGCACCCCTTTTCGCCATCGTCAAATGTCACCGAAATTATGTGATGGTTTTCACAAAATTATCTCAAATTGTCTAAATATCTTCCGGGGGTATTTCATGCCAATCCTGTCAGGAAACACACTGACTTGAGAAAACCGGGCACTCGACAAATAGGGCAGGCAGGATTCGGCCCCCTCTCTGGTCATGAACGGTTCTGCGATTAAGAAAAACTCCCCAAAAAGCTTCTTGCCTTCTGAATGGCCTGCGGCACATCCACATAATCCTCAACCTCCAGCGCCGGATGCGTATTCCCGCTGATCATCTTCGAGATTTTTCTGCCTCGTTGGTGCAGGCACAGGACGGGTTTGCCCGCCTGCAGCGCGTACCCGATTTCATAACCCACGCCGTGCGAGGGGACGCTGACCTCCGCGATCAAGGCATCGCAGTGGTCGATCCATTCCACATCGCGTGCATACACCTCGCTTGCGGAGATAGATTGTTCCATTTCCATCACTTCGGACTGGGCAAGATGCGAGGTGGGGATCTCGTGGCCATCTTCGGTCAGCGCCTGCACCAGGGCGAGATAGGCGGATTCGAACTCGCGTCCGCCGGTGATCGAACATGCGAAATAGATGTTCATTACTTGCGCGGCAGTTTGGAGAGGATCGAGGAAACCGGTTGTCGCTCCGGAGGGGATTCTCCATCCCCCCCGACGCGCAGGCTTTCGAGTTCCGCGCTGAAGCGCATCCAGTCATCCACCAGGATGACGAAGTGGGCAGTCCTGTCCTTGAAGAACAGGGGGGACAGGAAGAAGTTCAGCACGGCGCGGGACACCGGATAGGCGTTCAGGTCGACCACAACCGCAGTCATTTTGGAGAGAGGCCCGACGATCCCCGCCCTCCAGCTTGAAACACTTTTTGGAGGGAACAGCGCGCCCATGGTCACGGAAGAGGTTTTGTGGATGCGTTTGTACGACACGTTCAGGCGCAGGAACGGTGTTACCAGTCTCAAATGGTCGTTGAACGGCTGAACGTAGGCGCTCTTGCGAATGGTGAGCATGATCAGGGCGAGGAAGAGAATCGCCGCCCCGAGCCCTGCGGCGGCTGTCCAGCGCCAGGATTCCATTCCTCGAAAGCGGATGCTCCAGGCAAAACCAAGCATGGCCAGGCCCAGGGTGAAGACCGCCGGCCACCAGCGATTGATCATGACCGTGTAGATGACCAGTGCGTAACGGCGGCCACTGCGCGAGCGCGCCATGGATCAGCGATCCTCCCCGGGGATTTCGGATTTCGTGATTCTTGCGCCCCCGTTCAATTGATCGCTCAACCTGCCGATGGCCTGCTCGAGATGCTCGCCGCGCAGGCTGAAGGTGATGTCGCCGCGCGTCTTCTCGATGATGCCGCGGACCAGGTCCGTCTGACGGCGAAGGCCGTTGGTGATCGCGTCGGGGTAGTCCATGGTGACCAGCACCGAGTAGATCTCGTCCATGTACCCCAGCAGGCGCTCGGCCTCGGTCGAATACCCGTGACGCAGGATGTCGAGCGTGCGGCGGCGCAGTTCCCCGACGACCTCGGCCAGGCCGTTGAGATAGGTGAAGGGTTCCACGCGCAGGCTTTCGGGAGTCTGAAGCGGCTCGTTGCGGATCAGGGCGCAGGTTACATTCGCCTCGACGAATTCCTTGAGCGCGTCCTGTGTGTATCCGGCGTAAAACAGGTCCGGGAAATCGCGCAGCGAGGAGCGGAGCGTATCCGCCAGCCGGCTGGCCTCCTCCAGATTGGCCGTCATCGATTCTCCATCGTCGCGATGAACGGCGCGGATGGCCAGCGAACAGGCACGCGTAAGCTGGCGCGCCTGGGCCAGGGCCTGATCGCGCGCGGAAGTGCGCGCGTCGAAGGTCTTGCGAATCTGCTCGGCGATCGATTCGAGCTTATGCATCCCGGATCAGGCTTCCTTGGGAGGTTCAGCAGGGGGCTGGAAGGGCTTGAACAGGTTGTCCGCGAGCGTGCTGTTGGTGGGCAGGCGGATCTCCCCGAAGGCTGCCTCGTAGCGCGCCAGGTTTTCGGTAAGCGCGCGCACCAGCAGTTTCACGCTGAGCGGCGTCATCACCACGCGGGTGCGGATCTTGGCACTCGGTTCGCCGGGCAGGATGTGCGCAAAATCGATCACGATGTCCGAGGGCGAGTGCGCGATGCGCGCCAGATTGGCGTAGACGATGTCGAGTCCCGCGGGCACTTCAAGGGAGGGTCCGACCGGTTTGGGGGGATTTGCAGGAGCTGTCATAGTTTACCTGGAGGAGTGCATGAATACCACCCGCTTAGAACGGGATGTCATCTTCCGGAGGGAGTTCGGCCACTTCCATGCCTCCCGCTGACGTGGTCGCGGCGCCCTCGCTGCTTTCCCCGCGGGAGGAGAGGAAGCGTACTGTGGAAGCGGTCACTTCAAAGGAGGAGCCGGCGGACCCGTCCTGCTTGGTCCAGATGCGGGGACCGCCTGTGGTCTTATCCGGCGTCAGGCGACCCTCCACCAGGACCTTGGAACCTTTCTTTAAATATTGGTTGCAGATCTCGGCGGTTTTGCCCCATGTGGAGACACGGAACCAAACCGTTTCCTTGACCTGTTCGCCGCTGCCGGAGGTGTACTGGCGGTTGGTGGCCACGGAAAACGAAGTGACCGCCTGGCCGGAAGGTGTGTAGCGCATTTCCGGATCCTTGCCGACGTTGCCCACTATGATGATGGTGTGATACATGGGGATGGTTCTCCTTGTGGTTGAGGTACCCGCCGAACAACGGCGGGAAATGCAGGATGGATCGTATTTTACACCACTCGATTTGGGGGTGTAAGAATTCCAACTAAACCGTAATCTAAGAGAAAAACCCCTTCACGGAGGAAATCATGTCCGATACCGCACCGAATCGTTATCATCCCGCCCATGTTGCCCTGCACTGGCTGATCGCCCTGCTGGTCTTCATGATGCTGGGGATTGGCAAGTTTGTCATGCCCGGCGTCAGCCCGGACGACCCGCAAAAGCCCATGATGCTGCAATCCCATGCCTACATTGGCGGCGCGATCGCCGTATTGCTCATTATTCGGCTTGTGATGCGTTTCACTGTCAGGCGCCCGGCGGCTGCGGATGCGGGGAACGCCTTCTTGAATTTCCTCGCCAGAGCCGTACACTTTCTGCTGTATTTACTGCTGATCGGCATGGCGCTGAGCGGATTGGGTTTGTACCAGATGGCTAACCTGCAGGCGGTCTTCAACGGTGCGCAGCCCTATCCGCAGAACTTCTTCGATTTTCTTCCCCGCCAGGGACATGGATTGACTTCCTGGCTGCTGCTGGGGCTGGTCCTGCTGCACTTCGGCGCGGCGTTATTTCACCAGTTCATTCGCAGGGACAACCTGCTGGCGCGCATGTGGTTTGGAAAATAATCGAGAGGCTGGAAGTCCCTTCCCCGCATGGCGCATAGCCTCACAGGGAAGTTCAAGTAGGAAGGGAAGAAAACGGCTCCCCCGAGCCGTTTTTCATTTCATCATCCTCGCGGCCTTTCTTCCAATCTCCACCGCGAAGTTCGTGCCGCGGTCCCATGGATAGACCTGGCTCATCGAGGCGAAGTACAGGCCTTCGATGGGTGTCTGGATGGCGGGGATGTTCTTCGAGTGATCCACCAATGGAACCGGCTGGGCGTAATTCGTCCTGTGCACCCAGACCTTCTTCACCCACTCACGTGTGAACCCAGGGTTGAATTTCTTGAAGGACGGAATGAACCGCTCCAGCAGCTGTTCGTCGGTCATCGAGAAATATTCATGTCCCGGCTCGAGGTAATCGCCGGCATATACAATGTTCTCGCCGCCGAAGTTCTCCTTTGGAATGAAGTTCGTGTGTTCCACCAGCGCCAGGAACGGATAGCCCGCCTCCTTGGGCAGGTTGAACCAGTAATAACCCTGCTGCGACAATTGCTGGTGAAGGGCGAGCACCATCACCACCGCGCCCATGGATTTCAACTCGAGCAGCCCGTTCAAATAATTTTCGGGAAGATCGGGACATAGCTTTGCCATCAATTGAGGTGATGTGGTGACAAGCACCCTGTCAAACGACTCGCCGTCCACGCTCAAGCCAGTGCTGGACGCATCTCGTTTGATGGACTTGATACTCACGCCGAGCCTTATCACCACTCCCTGCGTCCTTAACTTCTCCGCGAACAGATTGGCAAATCTTTGGAATCCTCCCTCGAACGTGCCGAGCCGCGTGGTGCGCGCCTTGAGCCGCGCCCACATCCAGGCCATGTTGACCTCGCGATAATACGGGCCGAACTTGCCGATCAATAACGGCCTCCACATTTGCTCGTAGACTTTTTTGCCGGCCCATTTCGTCATCCACGCGTCGGCGGTGAACCGTTCCAGGGCGCGCCAATTGTTCGTCAGCCGCAGGAACAGGCCGACGCAGCCGAAGCGGATCTTGTTTATCCCCCAGCCCAGGCCGGGGAAGAGCAGCGCGCGCGGGATCGAGTCGAAGGGATACCATTTGCCCTTGTGCAGGAGCACGGTGTAGGGGCGCGGGAAGCGCACCTGATCCTCCCATCCCAGCTCGCGGATCAGACCAAGCATGGCCGAGTCGGTCTGAAACCAGTGGTGGTAATACTTCTCCACCGACCAATCCCAATGTGGTTCCTTGAAGCCGCTTTT
>VGNF01000251.1 GCA_016866195.1 Chloroflexota bacterium
GGGGTGTGAAATGCATGGTAGGGATTCCACCCAGCGGCTCGCAAACGATGGTGAGATAACCATTGCCGTCCATCCCTGCGGCTCACGTGCGATGCCGACTGCAACACCGGCTTCGGCAAAAGATTGCCCTCCCGGTACTTACTATTCAGAGATCACTCATCAATGCATCGACATCCAACTTCCTACGCCCGGAGGAAGCGGAGGTGATAACGGCGGTGGAGATAGTGGAAGCGCCTCCTGCTCGGCACCGTGTGTTTGGTCATGCATGACGAGTTGCAGTTGCGTCTGCCCGTGATGAAATAGATTTCAACTGCCCCTTTTTCCTTATTGATAGAGGAGCGATGAAGAAATTTTCCCTCCAATCCTTTTTGTTGACGTGGTGTTTGCTGATAAGCGCATGTGATTTCAGCCCGGTATCGCGAATTTTCACCATCAATCTAAATCCTATGCCACCAACATTTTTCTTCGATGGCGGTTGTATCCCTCGCTTCTTGAGTATGCATGGAAGCCTTGAAGGGGACTATAGTCGCGTGACTACATTCCGCTATTCCATACAGGTCTTTACAGATGCAGGCCGATCGTCGCTCCTTGAGGAATTTTCGGCGAACAATACTGTGTCTCCTGACGGCAGATTTAGGGGTGGATTCAATCTTGCTGGCATGATTCCTGTTCCCGGTTCCCAAGAAGAATATTATGGGATCCTAATTTTAAGTTTTCTCGACGACGAAGGGCAAATTCTTGCGGAAAGGAGGCATTCATTTATCGTGCTCCGCTGTCAGCCTGGCATGAACATCCTGAACGAAATGGTCGAGATCAGTAATGCTGAGGTTTATGGACCCGGATGTTCCCCTTCCTCCGCCCGATATACAATTAGGTTGAGCGGAGCCATTGCGAGCATCGATTATGCCGAAGTTAATTGGAGTGTGGATGATCCCGTGGATGGGAGTGAAATATTCTTTTTCCGACGCCCAATGCACAGGGTTGATCTTTCAGGGGATCCGGGAATGATACCGATGATCGAATTTTCGGATGAATTCTACACTGATACAGATATGGCGTCATTTTTTGATGTCGAGATACCGCCTGAACCGCCCTTTCCGGTTCCGCTTTCCGCCGATCCATTGGCAATCATAAGAGTTTTTGCATTCGTTCACGATCGTGATTCAACCTTAATTACGTCGACACAAAGATACGAAATACCCGTTCATCCTTGTAACATTGAGATGCTTGTAATTGATCCAACTCCAACCTTGGAGACCAGGCCCACTGCGACACCGGCTTCTGCCAAAGACTGCCCCCCCGGCACGTACTTCGCGGAGGTAACGTTTCGCTGCATTCCTATTGATACACCAACGCCCAAAAGCGGTGGGGGAGACAGCGGGGGAAGCAGCTGCTATTGGGAGTGCACGGCCGGTTGTACACTGGTTTGTCCTTGAATCGGCAAGAAAACAGCGGTGATCCATTAGTCAAACTGCCCTCGTGATTGAGGGCAGTTTGTTTATTGATATTGATAAAATCCTCTTCCCGTCTTCCTCCCCAAATATTCTGCATCCACCATCTTCTTCAACAAATATGCAGGACGGTATTTATCATCTCCCAGGTCCCGCTGCAAAACTTCCATCACAAAGAGTACGACATCCAATCCGATCAAGTCCGCGAGCGCCAGCGGACCTATGGGGTGGTTCATGCCGAGTTTCATCACCGAATCGATCGCATCCGGGGTGCCGACATTTTCCTGCAGCGCAAATATGGCCTCGTTGATCATCGGACATAGAATGCGATTCGATATGAAACCGGGTGAATCATTCGCCTCCACCGGTTCCTTACCCAGCGCCTTGCATAGCTCCACAATGGTCTTGGAGGTTTCGTCGGAGGTTCGCAGCCCGCGAATGACCTCCACCAGCTTCATCAAGGGCACCGGATTCATGAAATGCATGCCGATCACGGCTTGCGGTCGCTTCGTGGCTGAAGCAATTTTGGTGATGGAAATGGAGGAGGTGTTCGTCGCCAGAATGACACCCGGACGAGCGACCTCGTCCATTTCTGAAAAGATCCTGAACTTCAGCTCCGGATTTTCCGTGGCGGCCTCGATCAGAAGATCAGCTTCTCCCGCTGCATCCAGATTCCCGGCAAAGTGGATTTCATCCGCCTGCGATTTTTGTTCCTGCGTGATCGTTCCCTTCTCGAGCAGTTTGGTCGTGGATTTCTGAATGGTCGTCCTGGCTATGTCCAATGCAGCCGGCACGACATCCATGCATGTGACGCCATACCCGCTTATGGCGGCAACCTGCGCAATGCCGTTGCCCATTGTCCCCGCGCCGACGACGAAGATGTGTTTGATGGTCATGGATTCTCCTTTATCGCGCTGAGCGGAGAAGCGAGCGACCTTCGAGCTTTGAAGTCGAAGCGCCATTCCAGCCGTCCTTCGACTGCGTGCTGCGCACTCCGCTCATATAATGCCTGTTTTCGCGCTGAGCGGACAAGCGAGCGACCTTCGAGTTTTGAAGTCGAAGCGCCATTCCAGCCGTCCTTCGACTGCGTGCTACGCACTCCGCTCGTGTAATGCCTGTTTTCGCGCTGAGCGGAGAAGCGAGCGACCTTCGAGCTTTGAAGTCGAAGCGCCATTCCAGCCGTCCTTCGACTGCGTGCTGCGCACTCCGCTCAGGAGGAATTATTTGGTTTTCCAGATCCTCACATTGTTCCTGATCTGCTCGATATGCCCGGGAATATGGGAGGAATAAATATCGATCCATTGATCGAACGTGTAAGGCTCAGCATATTCCGGGTGAACGACGGTATGCGAAAATACATCGTCGGGTTGTCTCTTCAACAGCTCGAAGGTGGTCTTGCGGGCCAGGCGCGTCATCTCCAGCGCGTCCTCGATGCTTTGATCGTGGTAGTTCAAACCGGCAGCCCACACATCCTGGTCGTACCCCATCAGGGAGCCTCCCGGTTCGACGATCAACCGCCGAGCCCGCAGAGCTGCGTTGGATTCCGAATCGGCGAGGTGGATGAGGATTTCGTGTACGCTCCACTCCTTCGGTTCCGGCTTGAACTTCATCGCCTCGGGCGGGACATCCGCCATCGCGGCTTTCAACAGCTCGAATCCGCGACCATATAGTTCGATTTTTTCGGTGCGTTCCTTTTTACCCATACCATTAACCTTCCATTTCGATGGCCATGGCCACGGCTTCGCCGCCGCCAAGGCATAGGGATGCGACACCGCGCATTAAGCCGCGGTCTTTCAGGGCATAGATCAAGGTGGTCAGCACCCGCGCGCCGCTGGCTCCAAGCGGATGACCGAGTGCGATCGCGCCTCCGTGTACGTTTACCTTATCCCAATTCCAGCCCTGGTCGGCCAGCGCCGCGCCATCCGCAAGGACCTGCGCGGCGAAGGCTTCATTCAATTCGATCAGGTCCACCTCCTGCAGGGTCCACCCGATCTTCTTGAGCAATTTTGGCATGGCATGCGCCGGCGCGGCAAACAGGTATTTTGGTTCGACGGCAGCGTGGGTGTAACCTACGATGCGCGCCATGGGTCTTAATTTTTTTCTTTCAGCATATGAACGCGAGGCGATCACGACAGCCGCGGCGCCGTCGTTCATCGTGGACGAATTTCCAGCGGTCACCTTTCCATCCGATTTGAAGGCCGGCTTGAGCTTGGCGAGCGATTCCAGGGAGGTGTCTTTGCGCGGGCCCTCGTCCGTATCGAAGACCATTACCTCACCCTTGCGGCCCGGGATTTCCACCGATGCAATCTCTGCCTTGAATTTTCCCCCTTCCACCGCGGCGACGGCTTTTTGATGACTTTTATATGCGTATTGATCCATCGCCTCCCGCGTGACCTCGTACTCGTCCGCGATGAACTCGGCCGACATGCCCATTCCCCAATTTTCGAAGGAATCCCACAAGCCGTCGTACAACAGTGCATCGGTCATCTGGACGTTTCCAAACTTCATTTCGCCCAGACGGCCATTCACCAGGTAGGGGGCGCGACTCATGGATTCAAATCCGCCGGCCACGAACAGGTCGGCATCCCCGGCGCGAATGGCCTGGGCGCACATCATCGCCGCTTTCAAGCTTGAACCGCAGACCTTGTTCACGGTTGACGCACCGACTGTGTGCGGGATCCCTCCATGAATGGATGCCTGACGAGCCGGTGCCTGCCCCAATCCCGCCCCCACCACGTTGCCCATGATCACCTCCTCGATGTCCTTTGCGAGGATTCCCGCCCGTTCCACCGCGGCTTTAACCGCCACTGCGCCGAGTTTGGGGGCAGGGATTCCGCTCAATGTCCCCTGAAACTTTCCGGAGGGAGTGCGCGCTGCGCTCAAGATAACTGCTTCATTCTGTGGGTTCATTGGGTCTCCTGTTTTCGATGTTTTCCATTTTGCCACAAATTTCACAATGCGTCATTGCCCGATATTTTTTAATGCCTCCCGCCGGCTCAATGGGTGTAATTCCTTCGCGGCTTTGACAAACTTCTTCACAGCCCTGGGATTGGTCCAAGCGTACTGCCGTAAAGCCCACCCGATCGCCTTATTGATGAAGAACTCCTCCGATCCAAGGTTTTCGCGGATCAATTCGCAAAGCAGGTCAAAATCCGTATCCTGCTTGTACCCCAATTGGAATAAGAGGGTGGTCCTTCTCAACCAGAGGTTTTTTGACCGACGCCATTTTCTTAACTTGACCGATTTCAACTTCGGAAATTTTTTGAACAGGCCGCCCACGGTGTGGCTGGCGAGGGTGTCCACAGTATCCCACCAGGATTTGGTCGTGATCATGTATTCCATCGTGGGTATGATTTCAGGAGTTAATTGAGCTTCAAGCCTGCCCAGCATGCTCGCGGCGCAATATTGGAATTCCCGCTGCGGTAAATCCCACAGGTCGCGGCAGATACGGTCGAGATCCTCCAGCGGCGGAAGGCCATGCTCTTTAATGAAATTTCTGTGCAGTTCGGCTTGCAAAGGGGATTTTATTCCAAGGTATTCGAACTGGTCGCGCATGTAGCGCTTCATCGGCAAAGCCTTTGCAGGGTCGGCGTATTTTTCAAATACTTGTTTGAGCGGGCGGACGTATGGATGCATCTCGACTCCGTTTCAAGGAAGGGCAGGCATCCGAACCGAGGAATTCAACTTCCAAGTCTACTTGGCTCCCTGGGGCGGGTAATATCTCAATCTCCAGAGACCTTCTGCTTTGTTCGTCCAAACCGAGTAAGGGGTTGCAACAAAGATCCAGGTGGAGCCCGGTTTGAGCGGGAAGGGCTTTCCATCCTCAAACACGA
>VGNF01000252.1 GCA_016866195.1 Chloroflexota bacterium
TTTTTTTACCCTTGCGGATCACCAGATCCCCGCTCATGCGCAGATGTATAAGGAGATTGTAAGCTTCCAGCTGGAGTACCAGGAATTTCGCACGGCGTGAGACGCCCGTGATCCTCTGTCCCCTCACCTGCTCTGTGAATTTCCTCGATGACGGTCGGGCAATCGTGCGCGCCCAGAGTACCTCGGCTGACTCGATGGTCCGGCCTGTCAGCTCTTTCCGTAATCCACGTGCGATCGTCTCCACTTCCGGAAGTTCAGGCATTTCTGTGGTCAGTGGTCAGTGAATAGTGAACAGTTATCAGTGATCAGTAAGCAGTGGCTGGCGGCAGGCAAGATGGTTCATTAAACGCCGACAGGCACCAACCAAAACCAGGACGGCTCTACTCGTTGAACAATTCTCCGACCGAACGGCCTTCGTGCGCCCGCAGAATGACCTCCCCCAGCATCGGCGCCACCGAAAGGATCGTGATGCGGCCCTTGAGCCTTTCCAATTTCTCGCCCGAAAGCGGGGCGCTGTCCGTGGTGATGATCTGCCGGATGGGCAGGGAGGCCAGCCGCTCCGCGCCGTTATCGGAAAGGATGGCATGCACAAAAACCAGGTAAACGTCGCGCGCCCCGTTCTGCTTCACGACATTCACCGCCTGTGCGATCGACCCGCCGGTATCCACCTCATCATCCACGATCACCACATCGCGGTCTTTCACCTCACCGATCAGGGTCAGGGCCTCCGCTTTGGCTTCATTGCCGATGCGTCGTTTTTCGATGAACGCGATCGGCATGTCCATGTCGGCGGCATAATTGCGGCCTTTTTTGGCGAATCCCAGATCCACCGAGACGACGACCGGATCCTTCATGGAGGGCTTTAGATTGGCGTTGAGGTGGCCGATCAACAGGTGTGAAGCCGTCAGCACATCGCCCGGGATCGAAAAGAATCCCTGCACCTGTCCCGCATGAGGGTCGAGGGTCATGTAGCGGTCCGCGCCGGCGACCTCGATCATGTCCGCCACCAGGCGCGAGGTGATCGGCACGCGCGGCTGGTCCTTCTTGTCGGAACGGCCGTAGCACAGGTACGGCACCACCGCGGTGATGCGGGCCGCCGAATCCAAACGCAGGGTCTGGATCATGATCAACAACTCCATCAGATTGCGGTGAACCGGCGAGGAGGTGGTCTGGATCACGTACACATCCTGCCCGCGTGCACTGCCCTTCAATTTCACGAACAGGTTCTCGTTCGGGAATTCGATCACCTCACAGTCGCTCAGCGGCTGATTGAGATAGCCTGCAATCTTCTGGGCCAGCTCGGGCAAACCCGTGCCTGCGAACAGCTTGATCCCTCCATACACCTTCAAGTCGTGGTGCGGGTGGTGCATTTACTTCTCCTCCTTGCGCGACATCCATTCGGAGCACAGCACGCTCATCAAAATGACGTCGTCGTAACTGCCATGCTTGTAGACCGCGCGGCGCAGGCGCCCCTCCCGAACGAACCCGGCTTTTTCATAGGCTCTCACGGCGCGCGCATTATCCGCATACACCTTCAGGCTGATGCGGTTGAGATTCAGGGTCTCGAACCCGTGCCGCTGCAGCAGGGTCATCGCCTCGGTGCCGAAGCCTTTGTTCCATTCGGCCTTGTCGCCGATCATGATCCCCAATTCGCCGGAGCGGTTGATCCAGTCGATATCGAACATGGCACAGTTGCCGATCATCCTCCACCCGCCCCCGTCGCGAATATCGATCGCCAGCGCCCTGGTGTTCGGGTCGCGCTGCGCCATGCCGTTGAACCAGTTTTCCTCCTCAAACATGGACATCGGCAGGTACAGGGACAGATTGCGAGTCACCTCGGGATCGTTCACCCACTGATGAAAGGTCTTCACATCCTCGCGCTCGACGGCGCGCAGCCGCACGCGTTCCCCGTAGATGATGCTCAATTCAACCTGCCATTCATCAGGATCCGCACCGCCTCCCAGGGAGAAAGGTTTTTCTGAACCACCCGCTCAAGGATTTCTTCATATCGGTTATCCGGAATCTCCTCCCGGAAACGTCCCATCAGCTCCTCGCGCACCAGCGTCTCCAACTCGACCTCCAAACGGGCGCGCTCTCGAACCATCCAATCTCCGCTCTGACGCAGGTGAGTCTCATGCCGCGCGATCCACCCGGCAAGTTCCGGAATCCCCTGACCGTCAAGAGCCACGGTCCGCAGAATGGGAGGCGTCCACATGTTTTCTAGTGTATCCTCTTTCGGGGAGGACACGCTCATCGCCAGGCCATGATGCATGAACGTCCGCTGTACCGGGTGCGCCAGTTCGAGCATGGACCTCAACGCCTTTTCCGTGTTTTCCACGCCGGGCCGGTCGGCCTTGTTCACCACCAGGATATCTGCGATCTCGAGTATGCCGGCTTTGATCGCCTGGATGTCATCGCCAAGGCCGGGCGCCTCCACCACCAGGGTCGTATGAGCCAGCCGGGCAACCTCCACCTCACCCTGGCCGGCGCCCACCGTTTCGATCAGGATCTTGTCGAACCCGGCGGCATCGAATACCTGGGCCAAACCGGCAGTGGACTGCGCCAATCCTCCCAGCGATCCGCGTGAGGCCATCGAGCGGATGAACACGCCGGAGTCCCCGGACAGGTCCCGCATGCGCACACGATCGCCGAGCACCGCCCCGCCGCTGAAGGGACTGGAAGGATCGACCGCCACGATGGCGATGCGCTTCCCCTCCGTCCTGCGATAGTGCAGCGCCAGTTGATTGACCAGCGACGACTTCCCCGTGCCGGGCGCCCCGGTTACACCGATCATATGTGCCCTGCCGGTGTGCGGATACAGTTCGATCAGTGCTGCGCGACCTTGAGGCGAGTCGTTTTCCACGTGTGAGAGCAGCCTGGCCAAGGCAAGCCGATCCCCTTTGAGAATAGCCTGGGTTAGGGTCATTCCTTTGTCAACAAAAACTCAGAGCCCGGGATGGTTCTCTGTGTTCATCAAAAGTCTCACCCTGTCACCGCGAGCTTGATCTCGCGTACGATGTCCTCGGTGGAGGCGCCGGGGCCGTAGATTCCCGCCACGCCCATTTCCTTCAAGTGCCCAAGGTCCTCATCCGGGACGATCCCACCCACGAAGACCTTGACATGGGATTGGCCGTTCGCCTTCAGCAGTTCAAGCACACGTGGTGTGAGCGCCATGTGCGCGCCCGAAAGGACCGACAGCCCGACCACATCCACATCCTCCTGCAGCGCGGCTTCGGCGATCATCTCCGGCGTCTGTCGCAGGCCGGTGTAGATCACCTCCATGCCCGCGTCGCGCAGGGCACGCGCCACCACCTTGGCACCGCGGTCGTGACCATCCAGGCCGGGTTTGGCCACCAGCACACGGATCTTGCGATCCGCCTCCGACCTTTTCTTCCGTTCGGCCATATCACCTCCGAGGGAATTATCTGCAAAAATTATACTATGGCTAATCTTCAGCCATTGAAACTTTAATGAACGAATGCAGCCAACTTCTTCCCCATTTAAGAAAAGACCGCTGCGATGCAGCGGCTATCCGATTATTTGTTGTGATCTTGTTCGCTGTGCGAGGGTCTGCGCGCTGAGCGCGTGCCTTTTGGGCAGCGGAGCGTCCTTCGACTGCGGTCTTCGCGACGATCGCTCCGCCCTCCGCTCAGGACGAAAATATCTCCGGCGGGGAGCGAAGCCGCAGCGCGATCGGGACGTGACACACTGGGTGAGGATCGCTCAGCCTTCCGCTCAGGACGAAAATATCTCAGGCAGGGAGCGAAGCCGCAGCGCGGTGAGGACGCAACGACATCACTTTCCATCGTCCTTCGGCGGCGCGGTCGGGCCATAATCCAGCACCTGCCTCATTTGTGTTCCGCCCTGCGGCGGACCAACAATCTTTTTATCCTCCATCTGGTCGATGAGGCGCGAGGCGCGCGTGTACCCGATCCGCAGCCGCCTTTGCAGCATCGAGACCGAGGCGCGACCCTCCTTGCGGATGATCGCAACCGCCTCATCGAACAACGGGTCGCCGTCAGTCCGTTTCATTTCCTCCCACAGAGGAGCCTGCTTGAGCGGAATGTTCGACGGAACCGAATCGACCGGAGCGCCGGCCACGGCATACGGGCTGGCCCCGCCTGCCGCCGCCCGCCAGTATTCCACCAATTTCTGTATCTCATGGTCGGAGACGAATACGCCCTGCAAGCGCGCCGGAGACGGGGAATCCGACGCCTGATACAGCATATCGCCGCGTCCGAGCAGGCGTTCCGCGCCCGGCTGATCGAGGATCACGCGGCTGTCCGTATTGGAGGCCACGGCAAAGGCGATGCGGGCCGGAAAGTTCGCCTTGATCAGGCCGGTCACCACATCCACCGAGGGCCGCTGGGTCGCCAGCACCATGTGAATGCCGGTAGCGCGCGCCAGCTGGGCCAGGCGGGTGATGGTCCTTTCCGTCTCATCCGGCGCGATCATCATCAGGTCCGCCAGCTCGTCGATGACGATCACCAGGTACGGCAGCCTCTTCTGGTTTTGCAGCTTCATGCGCGCGTTGTAATCCACCATGTTGCGCGCACCGGACTGCGCAAACAAATGGTAGCGCTTGTCCATCTCGCGCGTCATCCACTGCAGCGCGCCGATCACGCGTTCCATCTCCACCACCACCGGCCCGAGCAGGTGCGGGATGCCGTTGTAACCGGTCAGCTCCACGCGCTTGGGATCCACCAGCACCAGGCGCAGATCGTCCGGTGTGTTGTGCAGCAGCAGACAGGTGAGGATCGAGTTCACACACACGGATTTTCCCGAACCCGTGGTGCCGGCGATCAACAGGTGCGGCATGCCTTCCAAATTGGCCAGGATCGGGTGCCCGGCCACGTCGCGTCCGAGCGCGAAACTCAATTCCCTGCGGTTTCGTTTGAACGAATCGCTTTCGAGGATCTCGCGCAAGGCCACCATGGCCATCTCCTCGTTCGGGACCTCGATGCCAACGTAACTGTGTCCCGGCACCGGGGCCTGGATGCGGATGCGCGGCGCCGCCAGCGCCAGCGCCAGGTCATCGGAGAGGGAGGCGATCTTGCTGACGCGCACGCGCGTCCTGCCGCCGCGGCTCTCGACGAAGAGTGGTTCCACGCCGAATTGGGTGATCGTCGGGCCGCGACTGATGGCCACCACCTGCGCCGGCGCGCCGAAGGAAGCCAATGTATCCTCGATCAATCGCGCCCGCTGTTGCACAAAATCCTCGTTGATGGCGCGCTCGTTGCC
>VGNF01000253.1 GCA_016866195.1 Chloroflexota bacterium
CCCCCATGCGGTTCGTGTGTTCGTCCGGTGTGTTCACGTGCAGTTTTTCCAGCATGCTATCCCAGTAGGCGCGCAGGTTTTCGAACGCCCGCTGCACTTCCTGGGCTTGAAGGTAACGTGCGATGACCGGCTTGACGGTTTTCTTGTCGATCCTCTGTGAATCCGGCGGGTCGAACTTTTTCTCCTTCGGGTTTTCATGATAGCCTAGCAGAAAAATGACCTTCCTGCTTTCACCGGGTTTTAACCAGACTTCGACATGGTGCGAACCGATCGGCTGCCATCCGATCGCCAGTGAGTTCGTGGACCGGCCGGTCTCCACAACCTGCGGTGAGTCCCAGCCCTGGTAGGGCCCCAGGAAGGCTTCCCGCTGGGTGTCAAAGCCGGCCAGTTTTTCGGAGCACGCAAAAAAGGCAAAATGATTTCGTCGCTCGCGGTATTCCGTCTTGTGATAAATGACCTCATCGACGACTTCCACCTCGCCGATGGAGTAATTGCGTTGGAAGTTTGTGGCATCGTCGATTGCATCCCACAGGCAGAATTCAATTGCCGAGAATACCGATAATTTCGCGGGGCTCTCGCGATGATTGGTGATCGTGAGTTCCCAGATTTCCAGGTCTGAGCCCATCGGCACAAAATAGCGTGTGTGCGATTCGATGCCGCCCAGCCGGGATTTGATGAGGGTGTATCCCATCCCATTTTGGCATTCGTAGGCATCCAGGGGATGTCGCGTGGGTTGCCAGGTCGGCGACCAGAACCGCGGCCGGGACGGAGGTGGGTCCTGGTCGTGGATATAAATGTAACGCCCGCCCATATCCAGCGGGGAATTGTTGTACCGGAAACGGGTCAGGCGACGCAGACGCGCGTCTTTGTAGAAGGAGTATCCGCCGGCGGCGTTGGAAATGATCCCGAAATAGGCTTCGTTGCCGAGGTAATTGATCCAGGGCAGGGGAGTATCGGGCTGTTCAATGACGTATTCGCGGTTTGGATCGTCAAAATGACCGTAGCGCATGGAGCCTCGAAGAGAATGAAATAATTCGTCGCGCCCTTCCGGTGTGATTGCATCCCGGTAAGGGATATTTCCTGATTATTCCAACCCGAATTGATCCACAAGCGACTGAACCTCTTCTTCATCGTGTGGTTGTTTGACATTGCCAAAGAGTTCCCACGTCTCAAGATGGGATGTGGTTGCGCCGGGTTCAATCGTGGTGATCGGCGCAAGCGTTTCCAGTTCTATGAATTGATCGTTGCAATAGCATTCACTCGAACTTCCGAAATCATAGTATCTGGACTGCGCCTCAAAGGCTGCACGTTTTACGAAGAGCGTTCCATTCAACCAGTATGCCAGCCAGCCGCGCGGATTGGGGTAGCCAACCTTGAAGGGGGAATTCATGTTCGCGTGGAGGAGGACGTATCTGCGTCCCCAATGGACATTTGGATTAACAGGGGGCGTGTAAGGCCAAAATACCAGCGAACGATTTGGGAGCACTCCGGTGTCCTCGATGGTCTGCGGGAGAATGGCAATGCCTCCAACCTTGAATTGCGTGATCGCCCACGGAGCGCAGGTGACAGGCCACAAGCCGCGGTTCGTCAGATGATGCGTGATAACCACCTGTGATACGTCGCCCGGCAGGCGTATTTCCCAGAATTTCTGCAGGCTGGTCCGGGCTTCCACATTCTGCGTCATCAGAAGCCCGTTGTTCTGCGGGATGATTTCCACAGGGGAATCGTCCGGCTGATACGTGCGACATGGATCCTCGGGCGCATGCCACAGGCGGTGACCGCCGTAGAAATGGAAGGGTCCGCTGCCGGGGCAGTCGGCCACAAAATCCGGCAGCTCGGCGAAGAGATTCTCACCCCCCTGATGCCTCAAGGAGAGGATACGCGGACCGACGGAGCGTGTGATCAGCAAGTCCAGCGCGCGGTTGGTCAACTGGCAGCATTCATGGCCTTGGTATTTTACGGTTTTCATCATGTTCAATGCCCAGGATTCCCTTCCCCTCTTGAATAGTCCAACCTCACTGCCCGTCACTGTATCGAGCCGGTCGTGGTAGCGTGCCGTACACTATTCGGGTTCAAGGATGACTTTCCGCTTCTCCCGAATATCCCTGCTCGAGGCGCCGACCCAGATTTCGAATTCTCCGGGTTCCGCGGTCCAGGCATTCTTGAGCGTATCGAAATACCAGAAAGCCTCACGATCGAGGGTGAATGTTACGGTCTTCGTCTGCTTGGGTTTGAGCTCCACCTTGGCGAAGGCCTTCAGCTCCTTCTCCGGACGCGCAACTGTGGATGTGACGTCATGCACGTACACCTGTACGACTTCTTTGCCTGCAACCCTGCCGGTATTGGTCACATCCACTTTGACGGTGAGGATCTGATCCGGTGTGATCGATCCCTTGCTCAAACGCAGGTTGCTGTACTTGAAGGAGGTGTAGGAGAGTCCATGACCAAAGGGAAAGAGCGGCTGGACGTCCTTCTTGTCGTAATAGCGATAACCCACGAAGATGCCCTCGCCATAGCGAACCTTTCCGTTCTCGCCGGGATAATTGATGTACGCAGGGTTGTCCTCCAGGCGAACCGGGAAGGTGGTGGGCAGCTTGCCCGAAGGATTGGAATCGCCGAACAGAATATCCGCAAGCGCGTTGCCTTGTTCTTGGCTGTCGTACCAAAGCTGAAGCACGGCAGGAACCCTGTCGATCCACGGCATTTCCACCGCAGAGCCGGTGTTCAGCACAACGACCGTGTTCTTGTTAGCCCTGCAGACTCGCCGTATGAGTTCGTTTTGCGCGCCGGGTAATTTCATGTTCACGCGGTCGGCGCCCTCTTTCTCCCATTCGCTGTTCAAGCTTGCGACCAATACAACCACATCCGATCTCTTTGCCAGTTTGACTGCTTCCGCGATGAGATCCCCTGGATGAGGCGGCTGGTGACCGAGCGCAACCGAACGCCACAGCGGGTCGCCCTTCCAGTAGTATTCCACCTTGATGGGGTACGCCCTGCCGCCCTTGAGTTCGACCTCAACGGTGAGTTGTTTGCCCATGTCCGAATCGCGGGAGTGATCGAGGACGAGCTTGTGATCGAGATATAGTTTGCACCAACCCTCGCCGGAAAGTGAAAGCGTGTGAACCCCGGACTCATTGGGTGTGAACAAGCCATCGAGGAGCATGGAGAAGGATTCCTGATTGGCATTAGGGACGGAAGTATGAAACCAGCCATGCTGGACGCGCGTGGTGACTTCCGAGTACACCGGCGCACCCTTGAACTCGGTTCCATTGAACAGATTCAGGCGGAGTCCATTGTGGCCTTCCGGGGTGGATAGCGTTTCGGGGTCGGGAGCGGGCAGATTCTTGTAGATGAAGCAGCCAGGCGCAGTGGACACTTTGATCGTCCGGCCCGCGCGACGCCAGATACCCTCGAAGGGAGTGACGACATAATGAGGGGTGACCCCTGAACTGCCACCGCCGAGTATCTGCGGCGCACTGGTGTACGGACCGATGACCGCGATGGATTTGACCTTTTTGATCGGGAGCAGGCCATCGTTCTTGAGCAACACGATCGCTTCACGCGCCGCCTCCCGCACGATCTTGCGGTGTAAAGGTTTGTCCTGAGCCAGTTCCGGTTGCAGGTCGGGTTTCTCGAAGAGACCGGCCTTTTCGATCACGCGCAGCAGACGCCGGACCTTGTCATCGAGCCTCGCTTCCGTGAGCGCGCCGCTGGCCAGCGCTTTCTTCACGATCGCACTTGCCATCCAGCGTGCTGGCCCTGGCATTTCGAGATCCAGCCCGCCTGCAGGCACACCGTCATCATAGGTCCCGAGCCAGTCGGACATGACAATGCCTTCGTAGCCCCATTCGCCCTTGAGGATTTCCAACAGGGTGTGATCGTGTTTGCATGCGTAGGTTCCGTTGACGCGGTTGTAGGAGGACATCACCGCCCACGGCCTGGAATTGCGTATGGCGATGCGGAACGGCTCGAGATAGATCTCCCGCAGGGTGCGTTCGTCCACTTCGGAACTCATCGAGAAGCGTTCGTATTCCTGTTCGTTAGCGACGAAGTGCTTGATGCAGGCGCCCCTGCCTTTATCCTGAATCCCCTTGATGTAGGCGGAAGCCAATATGCCGCTGAGATGGGGGTCTTCGGAGTAGCACTCGAAGTTCCTGCCCGCGATCGGTGTGCGGTGGATGTTGACCGTGGGAGCGAGCAAAATATGGGCGCCCTTGGTTTCGAGTTCGTCCGCCAATACGCCCCCGATTCTTTCGACGAGTTCCGGGTTCCATGTTGCACCGAGAGCGATACCCACGGGTGTCGCCACGGACTTGGAAGCCATGCTGCCCCACGCGCCGCGCACGCCGTTGGGACCATCGGTCGTCTTGAGCTGTGGGATGCCCAGTCGCGGCACCGAGGCGCTGTGCCACAGGTCAACACCCGCAAGCAGGGAGATCTTTTCGTCGAGGGTCATCTTACATAACAGTTCGTCGATACGGGGCATCGGTCCTCCAGATCTTGAGGGCGGATTGGGTCAGCTGCGCTAATATACGGTGCTTCACAGATCTTCAAAAGAAGCCAATTGAATGTTGTTTGACTCGATGGCCTTCCTGGTCTCCGCGCTGGTGAGGATTTCAAGTTCGCGGGCGCGTGGTTGATTGTATATCGTTGCCTTGATCACAACGTCATCCACGTATCCGGGATGGCACATTAATTCATGCGTCCCCTGCGGAAGGGTGTTCAATATGTTGGTCAGGGTTTCCTGCGTCACTCCCTGGTCGTAGAAGTGGGAGATGAACGTGTTGGGGTGCTTTACCTTGAATTTCCCGATAAGCCGCGGTCCACTTTCCCTGAACGAGGGAACGATTTCCGGCGGCAGGCTGAGCAGCGGATCCTCCGGCCCATTGTATGGAAACCGGATTGGGCACTCATATTCTCGCGCAAATTGAAGCATCGCCTGCATGAGCTCCGGCGAGAAGTAGGATGCATGGTGATGCGAGTCGAGATGGGTGGGCGCTTTCCCGGTGGTTGAGATGAATGCCTCAATCTGTGTGCGCCATTCCCGTTCGACCTCCGCCAGGTTCAAGTTAGGGAGATTGGCCACGAAAGGCTCGTATTTAAGGAACCATCCATTTTCATCGACCAGGGACTTGACCTGCGATTGGGGCAGTA
>VGNF01000254.1 GCA_016866195.1 Chloroflexota bacterium
TTTTTCGGGGCCGGGATCGATCTTGAAACCGAAGAAAGCCCCGCCTCCCCCCGCCCGCCACAGCACATGATCCTGAGGATGCAAAGCGACCAGCGGGAGCGGATTCAACGCATCGGCAATGGCAGCCGCCCCGCCGATATGGTCGAAGTGCGCGTGCGTATACCACAAATGACCGATACGCCAGCCGCGTGCCTGAGCCGTCTCGAGGATGACCTGCCCATCCCAGGAGGGATCGATGACCGCAGCCTCCCGAGTATCCGCATCCGCCACAAGATAGGCGTTCGTTTGCGCGGGTCCGAGTGTAAACGGAAGGATCTCAAGCATGGGGAACCTTTCTTGGAGAGAAGAGGAAGCTGACAACCACGGAGGCGAGAATCAATCCAATGGCGAGCGGATACACAAGATAAGGATCGATTTCGAACAGGAAGCCAGCGATCGGCGGAGTGACCACGAAGATGATCGAGCTGACCGTCTCCAATGTGCCATAGGTTAACCCCATCTGCGATTCGTGCACCAGTTCGCGCGCCTGGGCCATGAACATCGGCCGCGCCGCACGAAACCCTCCCAGCAGAAAATAACCCAACATGAAAACCGGAAGAGCCGAACCGCGCCAGATGCACATAGCGAACAAGGCCACCATCAACTGGGCCAGAAGGAAGCCTCTCCGCGGTTTCACGCGGCTGAGCATGACAGCCAGGACAGCGTTTCCCATTGCCCCTGCGGAAAAGACCCAGCCTGTCTCACTCAGGGACAATCCGCGCACCCCTTCCAGGAAGTTTGGCGTAAGAGGCTGTGCCAGGTACATGGCGAACACGGCAAAAGCCACCACACTTAGAAAGGAAACAAAACGGTAATTGTTCCACAGGTTTGTGGGCGGCGCCGCAGGGTCATGCTCATCCAGCGGCTGACCCTTGATCAGGAGGATCAGGCTGGAGGAAACCACAAATACACCGGCAGCGACCAGATAGCTCGTACGCATCCCATACATGTCGGCTATCCAACCTCCGGTAACCGGCCCCAGCGCCATACCCGTGTTGAAGGTCGCGGTAGTCAGGGATAGCGCCATGCCCACCGACCAATCCCCGCGCGCCGCGGTTACGTAACTGCTGAGTGGTGACGCGACGAAGGCTGTCAGCCCGTAACCAAAAGCGCCGATCAGGTAGAGCGGGAGGCTGGAAGCCAGGCCCATGATCAGGGTGGAAAATAATCCTACCAACCATGCGGTAACTAATAACGGCCGACGGCCGAGGCGATCTGCAAGGTGGCCGCTGGGGATGTGGGTGATCGCCATGAAGAATCCAAAAGCGCCGAGGACAAAGCCGATTTGCTGCTCACCCAGGAAAAAGTTTTTCGAAAGATAGATGGGAATGAAATTGAAGAACATCCCTTCGCCGATTCCCCAGAAGAGCAGGGCGAAGGCAATGTAGATCAGGTTGGGATTCAACGCGCCCCCGTTGACAGGCGCTTCTCTTCCACACGCCGGAGGAAGGTCAACGCGGCCTCGAACACCTGCTGGCGCCCCGCATCGCGCGTGACCACGTGTCCCGATCCGTTCACCAGGAGTTTTTCCTTGTCCAGCGACGCGTCGAGGTCGGAATAGATCAGGTCCAGATTCTCCGGAAGCACATAATGGTCATCGCTCGAATGGATCAACAAAACCGGCACGCGGATCTTCGGCAGCGCGGCACGCATCTCCCCCAGAAGTTTGTTCAACTCGCCGATCGAACGCACCGGGTTCTGCGGATAGGAGACATGCTCCTTCCAGGCCTGCTTGTCAAACCAGCCTGCGTCGGGCGGACCATCCCCCTTCGGCATGTATGGAGCAAACTTGCTGATCCATTCGATGTGCCGCAGGCGCGGATCATCCGGGAGCTTGTAAAGCGTCGACATGGCGACCACGCCGGCCACCGTCAGTCGGGTCGACATCAACAAGGATAGTATGCCTCCCATCGAGAGCCCGACGAGGTAGATCGAATCGGTCATTTCCCGTAATAGATGATATCCGTCCTCCACAGAGGAGATCCAATCCGTGTAATGGGAACGGATCATATCCTCGGGATCTGTGGCATGCCCGTTGAGACGAATTCCTAGACAGGTGTATCCGCGATCCTTGAGATATTCCCCCATCCAGCGCATTTCCTTTGGAGTTCCGGTAAAACCGTGTATCAGCAGGCAACCGGTCCGTCCGCCGGGCAGCAGGAACGGCTCCGCCGAGGAAATGATTTTCAGGCTCACGCTTGGATTATATCAATCAACCCGCGCAGACCCAGCGCGTATGACTTCCAGCCAAATCCCACGACTTTGCCGGCACAAACCGCCGAGATCATCGATCCATGACGAAAGGATTCACGCGCATACACATTGGAAAGGTGAACCTCGACCACTGGAATTGCAATGGCGGAGATCGCATCCCGCAGCACAATGGAGGCATGAGTGTATCCCCCCGGATTGAACACCACACCGTCCGCCCACGTGCGCGCTTCGTGCAAAGCGTCGATCAATATCCCTTCATGATTGGATTGCCGGCACTTCACCTCGGCCTCCATGGATTTCCCCAGTTCGATCAGGCGTGCGTTGATTTCATCCAGAGTCGTCGAACCATAGACATCCGGTTCTCGCGTCCCGAGCAGGTTCAAATTCGGTCCATGCAAGATAAGTATTTTCATGAATCCTCCAGCACCGCTTCAAGGTCAGTCACATCGACCAAGTCCACGCGCCCGATCTCCAGCGGCAGGGCAAATCGAATCGTCTTCGCATGTTTCTTCTTGTCCACTCGCATGGCTTGACTTATCTGCTCCCGCGGCAGGTCACTGGGAATGCGTGTCGATAACCCGAGCTTGGACAGCACGCGCACGATCTCCTCCGCCAAACCCCGTGCTGCCCGGCCGGTCCTTTCTGCATACCGCGCCTCCACCACCATGCCTATGGCGACAGCTTCCCCATGCCGAAGCTTGAATCCGCTGACAAGCTCAAGCGCGTGACCCACGGTATGACCCAGGTTGAGCGCAGCCCTCAAACCCTTTTCATATGGATCCTGTTCGATCACCTTGATCTTCACTGCCATGGCCCGGGTGACGACCGGCTCGAGGTGTTCCTTCACCCAATCCAATCCACGGCCGCATAAAGAAAACAACTCAGGATCGGAGATCACCCCATGTTTGACAACTTCCGCCATACCCGAAATCAACTCCGCTTCGGGCAGCGTCTTTAATACCTGTGGATCCGCCAGGACGAGTGAGGGCGGATAAAATGACCCGACCAGATTCTTTCCTTGTGGAAGGTCAAAACCGGTCTTGCCGCCGACCGAGGCGTCCACCATCGCCAGCAGGGACGTGGGGACGGCTACCCACTTGATCCCGCGCATGAATGTAGAGGCGGCAAAGCCCGCCATGTCGCCCACCACACCCCCACCCAAGGCAACGACTGTGCTCTTGCGATCCAATTCCGCTTCCAGGAAGGACCTCCACAACCGGTTGACTGTCTCCAGGTTTTTCTTGTCCTCGCCTGCCGGCAGCGATTCCATTTTTGGACCGAACTTGGCACGTGAGAGCGAGTCGGCCGCAGTTCGGGCATGATATCGCGCCACATTCTCATCGGTCACGATCATCGGATTCTGAAACCCGCGCGCGGCTAGAAGACTCCCCAGTGCCTCCAAGCCGCCGTCTTGGACAAATACATCATACTCACCCATGGCCGACAAATGATGTCGCCCGCAAACGGTCTGCACCTCGAGCGCCGCCTCTTCCGCGGAGATCCCATCCACGCGGACAATCAACGGGAAGGAAAGGTAATGGTCTTCGCGATCCGTCAGCAGGGAGGAAAGCCTGCCCCTCAAATCCCCGGCCAGCAGTGGACGTTCCGCAGGACTTTGCTCCAGGTGTGCCAACAGCGTGGGTGCTTCCGCCATCAGCACAACAACTTTGCCGGCCTGTTCAACAGCCGAGCGATTCTCCTGGCGCAAGAGCGCGCCGCCGCCCAGAGCGATCACGTTTTCTCCACTGGTTAGCAATTCTTTCAAGCTTGACGATTCGAGGTCACGGAAGCCGGCCTCCCCGCGCTGCTCCATGATCAGCGGTGTGGACCGGCCTTCCTTGTTCTCAATCAATGCATCCAAGTCCTGGAATAGCAAGTTGAGATTCCGCGCCACCAGCCTCCCCACAGTGGATTTCCCCACCCCGGGCGGTCCATATAGAAAGATAGGTTTCATCTACTCATCCCAGAACACATGTCCGGAACCATCCATCGGCAGATCCTCCAGCCGGGTACTTCGCAGCGTCTCAAAACGCGGCCGCATCTCGTCCAGCGAATCCCCGCCGATCTTTTCGATCAGTGCGTCCGCCAAAACAAAGGCAACCATGGATTCAAGGATCGGTACGGCGCGTGGAACCGGGCAGAAATCCGACCGCTCATACTTCGTGGGAGCTTCTGCCTGTTTTGCCAGGTCAATCGTTTGCTGGGGGGTGAGCGTTGTAGCGATCGGCTTCATTGCGGCGCGGATGACGATGGGCTGCCCGTTGCTGATCCCGCCCTCGATCCCGCCCGCGCGGTTGCTTCCTCGTTGAATGGTCGAACCCTCCAGTTTCATTGAATCATGAACTTGAGTGCCGGACAGGCGCGTATTTTCGAATGCATCCCCCAGCTCCACACCCTTGATGGCCTGGACGGACATGACCGCTCCGGCCAATTTCGCCTCCAGCCGCCGATCCCATTGGACATAACTTCCCAGGCCGGGCGGCAGGTTAAGCGCAACGACTTCGATCACACCACCCAGCGTGTTTTTCCCGCGCATCGCCCTCTCGATTTCATCTCGCATCTCTCCAGCTGCCGTATCCACCGGGCACCTGACATCGGATCCTTCTGCGCGAGCGAACCGTTCCTCGTATGACATTTCCCTGCAATCCGTCTCGATGGTACCGATTGAGACAACGTAGCCGCCAACGACGATCCCGAATTGGAAAAGGAATTGTTTGCAGATCGCCCCCACCGCGACGCGCATCACAGTCTCGCGTGCGGAAGCGCGTTCCAGCGCCGGGCGCAGATCCCTGAATCCGTACTTTACCGCGCCTGTCAGGTCCGCATGACCCGGCCGCGGGGCGGTCATCGGCTCGATGGATTTTCCCTTCCATTTTTCATGATCGAGGTTGTGG
>VGNF01000255.1 GCA_016866195.1 Chloroflexota bacterium
AAACTGTCTGGTGGCTAGATACCATACAATTTTCAGATTTTGCCGGGCAAATCCTTGAAAATCGTCGCATGCACACATCACTTGTCCAACATTCGGCTAGCCTCTTCGTTGAGCCACCTCCTCCCGTCGTGTGCGAGCAGGTCATATGCTTCAGCCGGTCCCCAGCTATCCGGTCGATATGTCGCCAGCGGGGGGGTTTGATGGACTTCCCATGTTTGAAGGATGGGGTCGATCAATGACCAGGCAGTTTCCACCTCGTCTGCGCGGGTGAAGAGGGAGGCGTCCCCCTGAAGTGCATCCAGCAGGAGTCGTTCGTAGGATTCAGGAATCGCCGTTCGTCCAAATGCCTCGGCATAATGGAATTCCATGTCGACGGAGCGGGTTTCGGCGACCGTGTCTGGAGCTTTGGCTTCGAAGCGAAGGTGAACACCTTCGTCGGGTTGCAAATAAAGAACCAGGATGTTGGGTTTCATCGTCTGCATTGGGAACATGGCCAGGGGAGGTTCCTTGAATTGAATGATGATCTGGGATTGTTTTTCCGCCATATGTTTTCCGGAACGCAGATAAAACGGCACACCTTTCCAGCGCCAGTTGTTGACATATACCCTCAAGGCGGCATAGGTGGGAGTGGTCGAGTCGCCCCGCACTTCGGGCTCCTCCCGATATCCCTTGTATTGCGCCCGCACGGTATTGAGGCTCACCTGTTCCGGCGTCATCGGTTGAATCGCACTGAGCACCTTGACCTTCTCATTGCGAAGATGCTGCGCATTGAACGAAGCGGGCGGTTCCATTGCCACGAGTGTGAGCAACTGCAGTAAATGGTTCTGGAACATATCCCGCAGGACTCCCACCCCATCGTAGAAACCGGCACGATGTTCTACACCCACCTTTTCTGCAACGGTAATCTGCACGTGGTCGATGTAATTCCGATTCCAGATGGGTTCGAAGATTGTATTGGCGAAGCGGGTGAACAGGATGTTTTGAACCGTTTCCTTCCCGAGATAGTGGTCGATCCGATAGATCTGATTCTCGTTCAAGGCCCGGTGAACCTGAAAATTCAACTCGGCAGCAGAGGCGCGGTCCGTGCCGAAGGGTTTTTCAAGCACGACACGCCGCCAGCCGGAATTTTCGATGAGCTGACGGCTCGCATCCAGATTCTGGATGATGGAAGGAAAAAGACTTGGAGGCAGTGCCATGTAAAATAGACGGTTTGCTTCACCTCCTTCGAGCCCTTCCAAATGGGATGCGAGGGAGTGAAAATCCTTTAGATCGGAATAATTTCCCGATCGATAATGCAGGTTCGGGGCGAAAATACTCCATTCCTCTTCCGTGAAATTAAATCCAGCATGCTCCTTCATACCTGTATTCAAATGCTGGCGAAACTGATCACTGGAGAATACTGTACCCCCAAATCCAACAATTAGGAATTTTTTCGGGGTTCTCCTTTTCCTGAATAGATTGAACAAGGAAGGGATCAATTTCCGGCGTGTCAGATCTCCTGAAGCACCGAAAATGACAATTGTGGTTAATAGACCATTGTAAGCGGGATTTCCCATGTTTCCGGCTTCCGCTAATCGGATTTCTTTATTGCGTGGCCGCCGAATTGATTCCTCAACGCGGCAAGCATTCGGGCGGGGTAGTTTTCCTCGTCACGGCTGGCAAATCGCATTTGCAGCGCGAGAGTAATCACAGGCGCAGGCACATCCAGGTCGATGGATTCAAAGACCGTCCAGCGTCCTTCGCCGGAGTCTGCCACCCAGGGTTTGATCGCCGAAAGATCCGGATCCTGGTCCAGCGCATTGGCAGCCAGATCCAGCAGCCAGGACCGTACCACGCTGCCATGCTGCCAGATATGGGAAATTTGGGCCAAATCCAGGTCAAATTCCCGCTTGCCTTTCAATATCCCAAATCCCTCCGCGAAAGCCTGCATCATGCCGTATTCGATCCCGTTATGCACCATCTTTACGTAATGTCCCGCACCGTGAGGTCCGACTCGACCCCAGCCTTGATCCCTGGCGGGGGCAAGCGTCTCAAAAACAGGGCGCAGTTTTTCAGCCACTTCGGGCTTCCCGCCGATCATCAAACTATAGCCTTCCGAAAGGCCCCAAATTCCTCCGCTCGTGCCACAATCCACGAAGTCAACCCCATTGGCTTCAAGTGTGGCGGCATGCCGGAGGGTATCTTTGTAGTTGGTATTCCCTCCATCGACAACGATGTCCTCTTTGGCGAGCATTTTTGCAGCCTGCTCAATGGTCTGTGTAGTTGTAGCGCCCGCAGGTACCATCACCCAAACGATTCGAGGTGAAGCAGTTAATTTTCCGATTGCTTGCTCGAGGGAATATGCGCCTTCGATCCCGTTGTTTCTTACTGCATCGTCAACTGTTTCCTTGGTCCTGGCAAATCCCACCACACGGTGACCGCCGCGAACGAGTCGGGTGGCCATGTTCAATCCCATTTTCCCCAATCCGATCAATGCAATTTCCATGGTAGTACAGTCTCCTTATTCTTGAGAATATTGACCGCCGCTTCCCGGTCAACAATCCAGTGTAATTCTCCGGTCAGTGGCTGGATCCTCCGGGCGGGTATAGCGACCGGATCCCCATTTTTTTCAAGAGCTCTTAAAAGAGCCGGAGCCTTCTTCGATCCGGTTACGATAAACAATATATACCGGGATTGGTTGAATATAACAGGAGTCAATGTTATTCTGTTGGATGGTCTGCCTCGATAGTTCGCGTCGACCGCCAGTGTGGGAGTTTGGGGGTCGACCGGAGAATTGGGGAACAGGGATGCCGTATGCCCATCCTCCCCCATCCCGAGCAGGACGAAATCGAATGCAGGATGCTTTCCTGGGCTTTCGGCGAAGCTCTCGAGCGTTTTTGCGTATTCCCCTGCGGCTGTTTGAGGATCTTTATCCGTGAGGATTCGGTGGATGTTGCCTTCCGGGAGGTCGATTTTGTCAAACAGCCCCATTCGAGCCTGGAAATAATTATTGTCCGGAGTGTTCGAAGGAACGCATCGTTCGTCCGTCCAGAAAAAATGAGTTCGAGTCCAATCCATTCGACGTTTATACTCTCCCGAAAGAAGGTCGAACAACGGCAATGGCGTAGTTCCCCCCGGCAGAACTGCCAGAAACTGTCCGCGGTCCCGGATTGCACGGCGGGACATCGCCACAAATTCTTCGGCCGCGAATCGATATAGCTCGTTTGTGTCTGAAAAAATCTCTATCATTCCCGGTCTTTGCGATTGTAACCCAAATGAAATAGAATTCAGAAACCATTAATGGCCACCATCGACCTGAAAAAGCTTGTAAGGCATCGGCTTCGCACCTTTCACCTGGCTCCGGCCCGCAGGTTGAGGAATTTTTCGCAAGCCGCGAAGTTTGTCAATGCACGCGGGTTTATCCACTTCTGGCCTATTCGCGGGGTGGAGCTGCCTTCCCTTTGGACAGCCGTTGCTGGAAACCGCCCGGTTGCCGATGAGCATGATGACCCGGGACACATCACCTGGAAATGGAAGGATCACGCACTAGGGAAACGGGTTTGGCACTATGCCAAAATTCTTCGCCGCAAGGGGACGATGATCTCGCTTGAGGTCCTGCCTTTCTTTTATGCGCTTTCAGAGAACTACGGTTCGCCGGAAGAGGATTACTTGCAGGCCTATCGGGAAGGCCGTCTTTCGAGGGAGGCCAGGCAGATTTTCGAGACTTTGCTGGAGCGTGGACCTTTAAATACAATCGACCTGCGAAGATGCTCGAATCTCTCGAACGCAGGTGATTCGGTATTCAATAAAGCGCTCGAACAGCTTCAGGCAGATTTCAAGATTCTGCCCATAGCCGTTGCGGATGCCGGAGCATGGCATTATGCACATGTTTATGAAGTCGTCAGCCGACACTACCCGGAATTACCGGAAGCGGCTCGCGCCATAAGTGAATCGAATGCCCGGGAAGGCTTGGCAGAGCGATATCTTGCCATCATGGGAGCAATCCATACGAAGGATGTGAGTCGTTTGTTCAATTGGGGCATGAGCGAAACGATGCGAACGATCTCTTCGCTGGTAGCTAAAGGCAGGGTATTTCATGCACGTCATCCGAAATCTCTGGGGGAGTGGATTGCCATCCGAAATGTGGCTTTCGTATAGGCAATTTGTGTCTTTCCTCCCTTTCGTACTCGAGAATCATCGATACTTGAAGGGCTCGCGGCCGTATAATCTGGTTGGAGAGGTTTTTTCTGAAAAGCCCCTTCCACATACCATGATTTCAGGAGAATTTTGATGAACCAACATGCTCGTTCCCAACTGGCTCTCGGTGTCATTCTTGTGTTGGCAGGTACATGGTTTTTACTCGACCGCAGCTTACCCGAATTCCATAACGTGGTCGGAAAATACCTGGAGTGGCCGGGTATTATGTTTCTGATTGGTGGAGTGATCTTTATTCTGGCTTTGGTTCTCAGGCAACCAGGTCTATCCGTGCCCGCGGCAATTGTTGCCGGATTGGGAGGGATTTTTTATTACCAGGAGATCAACAGCGATTCCCAATCCTGGTCTTATATGTGGACGTTGATCCCGGGCTTCATCGGGGTTGGAACGGTCCTCGCCGGTCTGCTCGGAGAAAGCACTTCCTACAACATCAAAAGAGGGATGAATTTGATGGTGGTCAGCGCAGTGCTTTTCCTGATATTTTCATCGTTCCTGGGTGGATGGAACTTGCTTGGCAATACAGGGCCGGCGATATTACTGATCCTGCTGGGGCTTTGGGTGTTGGGTAGCGGGTTATATAGGAGTATTCGCGATAAGGGCGGATGACCCATCCGTCGCAGGTTATTTATCCTCGACCACCTCCACCTCCGGGAAAAATTGGTGCACCGGGGCTGCAACCCAACCTTGAAGAGTAGAAGGAAGCAGCGGACAGTTCAAGCATGCCCCTCCCAATCGTACCTTCAATACATTTCCCTCGAATGAGATGAATTCCACGCTGCCGCCATGGAATTGTTCGACGTAAGCGCTCAATTTTTCAAGCAGATTGCGCAGTTGCAATTCCTTGTCTTCAGTGGATTTGGCGACCATAAGGGACCTCCCTGGCGGCTGATTTCTTCATTCCTTCGTCAAAAAGTGCCTGCACTTGTTCATGGGGGG
>VGNF01000256.1 GCA_016866195.1 Chloroflexota bacterium
GGGGGTTGTTTATATCCACCAGGATGGGAGGCTGTACCAGGCGAAAATTCATCATGGGAATCAGGCTTTGCCCGCCCGCCAATACTTTGGCATCGTAGCCATGTTCAGCCAGAAGGGTCAGGGATTCTTCGACGGTCGTGGGTGCATAATATTCGAATGGTGCCGGCTTCATGGAATATCAACTCCTGAACAATGGGTGCTGGAAGATCATCCGATTTCGTTGAGGTGATTCTCACCCTAATCCTGTCTGTTTATTGCGCGGAGGGCAGGCGTTCAAACCAAAGAGGTGATCGGACACTCCTGCCTCCCGTCCATAATTGGTAGGTGATTTGCATGTGGCCCAGGTGAAGCGAAGTGTGGTCAACCACATGCAACAGGCACCACCGTACAGGGACGATACGATCTCCAGCCCGGCGATTGCCGTTCAAATCTGATTCGTTAATGGTGGAGAACACCTCCCTCGTCTCCAGGGCGGTATTGTCCAATAACTGGATCAGGTCCGAGGGGGAGGTCGCGACGGTGGTAAATTCGGCTTCCCGGTCGCGTGTTGCGGGCAGGCCGCCGATCACTTCGGCGACCCAGAAATGTTCCGCACCGGCAATATGGGCGGTCAAGATGGCCAGCGTGTTGGTGGTATGATCATTTTTCCCTTCGGTTGGCCGCCAATTCAGGGCCTCCGCAGGTAATTCAGCGATCAGACCGGAAACCTGACCGCGCAGGTCTTCCATCCGCCCCAAATAATTAGCCAGTTCGGTGATCATTATCTCCTTTGCCTGCGATCCGTCTGACAAATTCCGGAAAAGAGGTGGGCTGTCGCTGGAGCAAACAACGCAGGGCGTTCGAGTTGCCAATAAGCCCATGGCTCTCGTAATAATGGAACATCTCGATCAAAGTCCGTACCTGATAATCGCCCAAGCCGGAGGCTCTCACCCCTCGTTCCCATAATTCAACTGGCAGGTGATCAGCGGCCACAGAGATGCCGAGTTGTCCGCCGAGAACCTCCGCGATCTCCGACTGGGACATGGGTGGTGTGCCGACAAGTTCGATTATAGCTCCAATGTGTCCGGGTTTCGAGAGGACCGTGGCGGCCGCTTGAGCGACATCCTCCAGATCGACCAGGCACAAGCGGGTCGCCGCCGGGTAGGGCACCGGGAATTTGCCATTCCCGATGATTTGATCCCATTGCGCCAGGATGTTTTGCATGTAGGCTGTCGGCTGCAGGATGGTGAACGGCAATCCCGAGGCAAAGAGCAGTTCCTCCACGCGCGCTTTTTGCCAGTGATGCGGCATCGCCTCGATCTGCGGATGCAGCACGGAATGGAACACAAAGTGTTCGACGGCGTTGGATTTTGCGGCGGCAATAATGACTTTGCCCATTTCCATCTCGTCGGGGCTGACATTGGGAGCGAGGTGGTAAATGGCCCGAATCCCTTGCACTGCCATGGCCATCTTGCCCCGATCGCGCAGATCTACAACCAGCACCTCCTCGACACCGAGTGCCTTCAGGGCAGAGGCCTGTTCTGGCCTGTGAACCAGCCCTCGGATCGACTCTGCTCTTTCCGCCAGCGCCCGAATGACTGCCCGGCCGGTTTTCCCGGCCGCGCCGGTGATGAGGATCATGGTTGAAAACGTAGTAGCGACTTAAGTCGCTACTACGAATCATGTTACCCTTCCTTGAAAGCCACGAAGCGCGCCCACATGGATTCAGCTTCCATCGCTTTCTGCAGGTAACAGCCGATGTAGTAACGTCCGCTTTTGGCGGTGGCGATATCACCCGCCAGGTTCTCGGCGTGGACGATCTTCTTGGGGAAGAGGTTGAGGTGCATGTCCTGGTAGAAACCTTCCAGCGGATACATTTCATCCCAGTCCTTGCCGAAATCTTTGACCAGTTTGGCGTTGGCTTCCGCAAAGGTCTTGGGATGCCAGATGCGCATGATGGTGTTCATGGGATGGTCCGCCGAAACCGCGTCCACACCGATCCATTTGAGTCCCAAATCCGCCGCCCATTTGGAGAAGTCGGCGGAGGGTCCCGGGTGTTTGACCATGTATCGGAATTCGTCCGAATCTTCGCTGAACCAGCCGTACTTGTTCCAGCCCGTTTTAATGACCAGGATGTCGCCTTTGCGAATATCAACAACATCGTGGATCATCTTCGGGGTGTAGACGCTCGAATCGCTGACCATGCCGGAGATGTCCGCGATGACGCCGGGGCCCACCCATTCGGCAAGCGGCACCTGACCGATGGTTCGCCCATTAGGATAGAAATGTTTTTCACCGTCCATGTGGGTCGCAAGATGGATGCTGGCATTGCAGATCGAACCGTTGCGGCCCATGCCAAAGTATTGTCCGCCGACGCGCTTGGTATAGGTGACGCTCAACGGTATGTAGTTCAGCCATTGCGGAGTCTGAACGCTGAACGGCACGGTCATGTCGATCATCCCGGCCTTCGCCATTTCCGCGAAGAAGGCCTCGTCGCTCATGCCGTCGGGGGCGGTCAGGGCGGAGACACGCGACCAGGCGGTTTCCACCTCCATATACGGGATCGGCATGATCTGAATCCAGGCGCGTTTGTTCTTCAGCTGATCGATGTCGCCCACGATGCATTCCGCCAGCACAAGATGTGCCTTCGGCAGGGTGATGTGCGTCAATTCATAGTACTCACCCTGTGGGAAAGTTTCGTCCCAGGTTTTGCCGGTGTCCTTTTTCAATTTCTCTTCTGCAAGTTTGAAATGATTCTCGTGCATGCGGCGGATGGGCGTGTTCATCGGATGTTCGGCGCAGCCGCAATCCACGCCGACGACTTTGAGTTTCATGTCCAGCGCCCACTTGTAGAATTCGATTGACGGGCCTGGATGTCGAATCAGAAAAAAAAACTCCATGGATTCGACTCCGCCTTGCGCGTTGAGGTTATCCACCTGCGGCTGATCCCACGAATACTTGTGATAGCCGGTGTTGATGATCAGGATGTCGCCCTTTTTGACTTCGGCTTTCTTGGTGATCATCTCCGGCGTGATGATGCTGTAATCGGACACCGTGTCGGAAATGTCCACGATCACGCCGGGACCGTTGAGGTCTTCGAGTGGAATATCTGCGATGGCGCGCCCACCGGAGTGGAAGGCGCGCTCACCGACCAGGTGCGTCCCCACCGTGTTGCTCCAGTTCAGGATCTGGCCGTTCGCGCCTTGTCCGCCGCCGTACGCGCCGGTGACGCGTTTGAAGAAATGCACCTCCAGCGATTTCTCGCCGGGCCAGGGCGGCGTGAAAATACTGCAACCTTGAGTGAGGTCATAGAGTTTGGCATCACTCATCATCTTGATGAAACTTTCTCGGTCCATGGCAGCCTCCGTTTCTTGAATTAGAAATTTTCCTTTTTCACCACAAAGGTCACCAAGGAGCACGAAGGCAAACCTTTGTGCCCTTGGTGTCCTTCGTGTTTAAGAATTAAAGCCAAACCTATCGGCAAACGCGACCAGCGCCTCCTCGAACGCGCTCATCGGCATGGACACGACTCCCGCGCCGACTTGCCCAACGCCCGGGTCTTTGTGCGCGACGCCCGTGTTGGCGCGCGGCGCGATCTGCTTCTCCACCACCTTGCGGATGTCAATGCCGGTGGGCGTACCGCGGAAATCAAGGAACGGGATGGTGAAAAATTTGTGTTCCGTGTATGTGATTTCGTACATATCCATCGTGGTACTGATCGCGTCCTTCGGCGCGCCGCCGATGAACTGGACCAGCGCCGGTGCGGTTGCCATGGCAAAGCCGCCGATGCCCGCCGTCTCGGTGATGACGCTGTCGCCGATGTCGCGGCAGGCGTCCGCTGCGGTGAAGCCGGGGAAATACAAGGCTTTCACCACCGGCGATTGCGCGGTGAACCATTGATCGCCCAAACCGCTGACCTTGAGTCCGAAGTCCGTGCCATTGCGCGCCATGACGGTGACGATGGTACTGCCTTCGATGTTGTGGCCGGCGTACGTCATGGATTTGCATCCTGCCATCACGGGATTCAAAATACTCAATGCGTTCTCGCCGAGAAACTTGATCACCTCGAACGCGGTGGCGCTGTCTTTGGCGGTCTTGGCGATGTATGGCGCGAGTTGCGTGGTCCACAAAACGGATGCGGCGTCGAGTCGGTTGTGGCCGTCGTCGCCCATGTGCAGCGCTTTGGCAAGGATGGCGCGCACATCCACGCCGCCGATGGCTTGCAACGCGGCCTGTATCGTTGGCCCCAACGTGGATTCCATCCAGCGCAGTTTTTCAACGACCTCCGCGCTGTACGCGCCCATGCGTAATACTTTGCCGCGTCCCTCGTTGAGATTGGAAAAGCATTTGATCCCGTGTGTCTGGTTTTCCATCACATACACCAGCATCGAAGGCGAAATGACTCCGGCCATTGGGCCGGTGCACATGTGTTCGTGGCAGGGCGAGAACTCGACCTTGCCGGAAGCGAGCATCTTCTCCGCTTGCTCGCCGGACTTTGCTTTCCCCTCGAAGATCAACGCGCCGATCATCGCGCCGCGCATCGGGCCAGACATGCGCTCCCAGGTCACCGGAGGTCCCGCGTGCAGGAGCATGTTTTCGTGAATGCCTGGCACCACTTCGATTGCCTTTGCCATCGTTGTGGCAATCGGCCTCGCCTCCATCATGCGCTGGGTCGCCTCGGTATTTGCTTTTTCAATATCCATTGCGCCTCCAATTAGTATCCCGTCATTGCGAGGAGGGCGTTCTTCCCGACGAAGCAATCTCCTCGTCGAGTTGGGGATTGCTTCGCTCCGCTCACAATGACATGCTTATTTCTGCCTCATGCGTTCCAAAATCCCAGCCAGGCGTTCATTGCCGCCAGCCGACGGTTTCCATTCCACATGGACGGCTTGCGCGCCTTGCGCGATCAAACTTTCGGTGAACGATTCCAAACCGACGTTGATTCCCCCCAGCGGGGGTTTGATCGCGCCCAAATCCACTGGCGTCGCGGCGGTCGCGGTTTGATTGGCATGTTCGATGGCTTGGATTAAACGTCCGAGATAACGCGCGGCTGCATCGTTGCTGGTCTCGACTCGGGCTCCGGCTGCTTTCAACGCTTCAATCTGTTTCTCCATCCCTTGCGGATCCTCGTCCGTGCCGGAAACGACCG
>VGNF01000257.1 GCA_016866195.1 Chloroflexota bacterium
TTTTTTCCACAGACGTCACAGATCCATGCGGGGAAATTGGGCACGGTGACCAGCTCGTTCTCCATCCAGGTGAAGTAGGTGATCAGACGGGGCTGCATCATGCCCGCCGGACATTCATTGCACGCAATCGGGGAGACCGGCGGTTTTGGAATGTGGTTCATGGGAGTGTATCTCATTGAAGTGCCAGCGCCTCGACATGTTCGATCACATCCCACATGGGGGGCGGCCAGTAGATCAGGATTGCCTTGCCGACCACCTGGTCGAGCGGAAGCAACCCCCAGGTGTGCGAGTCGGAGGAATCGTTGCGATTGTCGCCCAGAACGAATACGTGATCCGGGACGACGAGCCATTCCCCGGAATACGAGGGCGGGGCTGCGATGTACGGTTCGTTCAGGACTTGATCATTAACCCATACCTGTCCGTCACGAACGTTCAACCGATCGCCCGGCAGGCCGACCACGCGCTTGATCAGTTCCTCCTCGGGATTCATCGGGAAGTGAAACACGATGATGTCACCGCGCTGGATCTCGCTGAAGCGGTAACTTAATTTGTTCACCAGGACGAACTCTCCATCCTGCAAGGTGGGGCGCATGCTGAATCCATCCACCCGCACGCGCGCGGATATGGCATTGATACCGATAAACAAGATCACCGCCAGCAGGAGGGTTTCCATTAAGTCAAGCAGGAAACGTCCCCAGTTCGTGCGCTTCTCCGCAACGGATTGCGGGTTCACCTGCTCTTCATTTTGAATCGACTCCAATAAACCTCCAAAGCTTGAGAAATTATACTGCCTTTTCCACGTCGATTGATTGCGATACAGATACACCCCAGGCAAAGTAGGTGGGTATGTGCAGGATGCGTGTGCCTGCCTGGCGGGCTTCACGGTCCATCCTGCGGTACTCTTTTAATTGGTCGGAAGAGATGAATCCTTTCAAATCCGATTCAATCACCTCCCATTCCCCCTCCCATTCTTCAAGTGGAAGTGCCTTCGCGGCAGGTCGGATGGGACCGGTCTCGATGATTTTGAGGCCGGCGCGATGGAAAATATCCGCTAAGCGCGCACCCCGCGATGGATCCGCGCCCTGTTTTTGCAGGGATTCGATCTGCAGTTGACCCAGTGTTTGGAGCGAAGCCGGCTCGTCGATACGCTGCAGGTAATCCGGCTCAGCCAGGGCAATCACGGACCGTCCCACTCGAGCCATCTCGGAGACAACGGTTATCGGATCCTTGACCCATAAGAGAAGAAAATGGCAGAACACAATATCAAAGCATCGATTCGGGTAGGGGAGGGAATGGCCATCGCCGCGTATCAATTGCACTCTAGGGACATAATCCCTGCAATGATTTAGCGCCTCACGATCGAGGTCCAGACCGTGCAGAGACGCTGGCGTATCGAGGCCGGAAAGGATCGCCCCCGTACCGCAGCCCACTTCCAAGGCGCGTCCGGCCTCCTGCATGCCGGCCTGGGTGAAGAGATACGAGCGAAGTTCGCGCGTCCAGGCTGCCTGTTGAAGATACCGGGCGTGCCAGTTCATGGGTTGTCTCCCGAGGGTAGTCCTGCATTCGGCTGTTCGCGCCACTCACGAACAAATCGAACCTGCTCGCTGGTCTCCGGTGAGGATTGGAAAACTGCACTCTTGGGCATGGTTACAAACCACTGTTGAACCTTAGCCAGAGCTTTCTCGTTGGAATAGCCCTGCCGCACGAGATGACAGGCGACTGCCATGCCAGTACGTCCGATCCCTCCCCAGCAATGCAGATAGATATTCCGACCGGAATTCAATGCCTGATCAAGCGCATCGAGGATGGAAACCATGGTCGCTCGCGTGGGTATGGAGTGGTCGCGGACAGGGAAGCGCCGGTAGGTAATGGCTGGGTCAGACCGTTCCGTGCGGCGCGTGAGCAGGGATTCATATGGCGTCAACTCATGGGAATGGGTTAGGTCGTAAAAAGTGTTTATTCCTGCTTCGAGGAATCTCTCAAGCCGCTCCTGTGAGGCATGGGCATCAAATCCAGTCGGATATTCGCCGGCAAGGAATCGCCCGGGTATTACCCAGTAGGATTCAGGGATGGGCAGGTTCATGCAATGGGGAGAACAACCTGCACAGATTTGAACGAATCGTCAACCGCAGGTTGGTGAGTTCTGGAAACTCATAAAAGAAGAGAATCTTCTGTTCTGAGATGGCATCTCCGGATGGCGCAGTCTCGAGGATGAAGAAGGTGAATGCCTCGGCGATATCCTCGGCCGGGTGAACCACCGAATAGTCGGTGAGAAACTGGTCCCGATGCCTGCGGTAGAACCGGTCTAGCTTCTCGTAATATCGTTCATCCTCCGGCTCGAGGTGGATGACATTCCATTCGTCATAAATATTTACCCCCCATTGCCTGTAAAAATGATTTATGTACGATCCGGATTTTGCGCAACCTTCCCCGGGGAAATAATTTGGGCAGGCGGAAACCTCTGACCGATACGCCTCGCCATCGAGTGGATGATGAAAAACCGCCTCACTAGGCGGGACTTGCGCCGGTCCGAGGGTGAGCAGGTGTGCAAATTCATGGATCAGAGTGAAGGTCAGGAGGGATGCATTCTGGCTGTCCTGGATATCCACCTCGAGGCTCCACCTCCGCGGATTCTCCCGGGTTTGTGCGACTGAGGCAAGGATGTTGTCCCTCCCATCGGTCATGACCATGAATTCGGTCAGGATGACGCGGTGGTTCAATGGAATTAGATTCGAAAAATATTCCCAAATCCGTCGGTGTGCCTCCCCATCGGCCTGCTCGTCCTGCAGGTTCAAAGGAACCGGCTCAAACCTGGGGGCACGAATCTCATTGCCGGTGACCTGATAGGTTGCCAGGTAAATTGCAGGATCATCCCCATACCCCTCGCTCAGCCATCCCACGATATCTTCCGCACGAAGAGCGGAGATATTCTCCTCCAGTATTTTCGAAGTGATCGGCAGGCATTCGTCATCCACCGTCGGCCTTGCTGGGGGAAAAGCGGGCAAAGGCATTTCCTTCCCAGTCGAGTCCGGGCGCACGCCGGTTTTGCCGGCGAGGCAGGCCAGGGTGAGGATCGGGATGGAAAGGATGATTCTAATCCGCGGCACGGAACTTCCTGAGTGGGAAGAGCGACAGGTTCAATCCTGCGGCATATAGGAGCAGATGTTTTCGATCATCTGCTCGCGGGCTGCGACCAGCTCCGGAAAATCGTAAAAGAACAGGATCTTCTTCTCGAAGACTGCCTCTCCCTCCGGTTTCAACTCGAGTACGAAATACATGAAGGAATCCGCCATATCCTCATACATATTCGTCGCGGCATATGGACGGATGAATTCTTGTTCATGTCTGTTGTAAAAATGGTCCACCAGATCTCGGAGTTCCTCTTCGGTATCCACGTGTACCTTCTCCACGCTTTCGAGCCATTCTTCCAGCAGATCCACCCAGAACGCCTGGTAGAAAAGGTTCATGTAGGAATCAGGTTTCGTGCATCCATCCGGGACTAGGAATTGTTCGCAGGTTGCGGGGTTTTGAGACCAGCCGTAGTAGTAATAGTCATTGAAGGGTATCTGGTCTGAATTCAGGGTGATCAAATGCCCGTACTCATGCACCAGAACGTATGTGAGCTGGACGGGATCCTGAGCATCGGCGATGTCGATGCCCAGTTCCCAATCTGTTCGCGCCTCATCCATGGCATTTACCCAGGCCAGGCCATTATCCGGTCCGTCCGTAAAGATGTCATATTCCCTGATCCACTTCAATAGTTTCGGAGGCAGAAACGCCGCGGCGTATCTCCACACAAGCTGTTGTGATTCGACATCCGCTTGAAAGGGTTTGAATTCTTGCGGCACATACAGGAAGGTAGGTTCTCCCAAAGATCCATCCTGCACATTGTAAATCACCAGATTGAGATTGGCTCCCGTGCCAGCGTATGAACCCCCAATGGGATCGAACTCCCCGGTGTTCACGACCGCGTGAATTCTCTCGATGCAGGCATTCAGGCAGGCATCTTCCACGCAGGTGATGGGTTGAGGAGCCGGCCGCGGGATACGCGTGGAGGTTGCAGCCATTGGAGATGACAAGGAGGGATCGGGTTCACTCTCCCAGGTAGGATCACCGGTCTTCGGAGACTCACCGGGCAGCAAGGTTCGGCATGCAAGCGCGGCAAGAATCAAGGCAGACAGCGAGAGTATTCTTCTCAAGTCTATGGGCATGGATTCAGGATGGGATCAGGGCGGCTGGATCACGCTCCAGTCGTCCCGCAGCAAATTGCCCAACACTCTTTCCGATTGTCCCTGGGCGGGGAGGACATCGCCGTCCGGTTCGACGTACATCCACATCCTTCCCTTGCCTTCCTGCATTTGCTCCTCGCGAGTCTCGATTGTGACCGGGTTGGCGGAGGAATAAGGAACCGGCAAATCCCAGCGCATGGTCAAATGCAACGTACTGGCAAATCCCTGCAATTCGAGCAGTTCGTCGAGCAGGTCCGGATCGGACGTGCTCAATGAAATATTCGCCACGCTCATTTCTGCCAACCGCTGGAGGAATCCTTCCGCCTCTTTCGAATTCCGTCTGTCCAACGTCAAATGAACCGTCAGGAAGAGGTCCTGGGGCAGGATGGTTTCTATGGCTTCCCACGATCGCGGGTCTTCCGGTTGCAGGATCAACATCACGTGATCGAGGCCGGATTCGAGCAGCGCTTGTAAATACCTCGCATCGGCGAGTTTCAAACCGTCGGTCAACAAACCACAAACCTGACCATTCTTTTCGGCGTGAGCGATCAGCTCGACCAGATCGGTGCGCAGGGTAGCTTCCCCACCGGTGAATACAATGTGGGGGATTCCCGCATGCCAGGCCTTATCCAGGATCTTCTTCCATTCATCGGTTGCAAGTTCGCGCTCCACTCTCTTGACGGGAGCATAATCCACATGGGTGCCTTGCGGGAGCCGATAGGTGATGGCGCAATCCAGCCGAAGTGGGGCAGCCAGTTCAGCGGAGTGCGGCTGGGCGCGCTCCATGTCCAGGTAGCTGACCGGATCCAGGTCCGGGGTGGAAATGAGCGTCCGGATCTTTTCCGTAAAACTTGTGAAATCCTCGAGGGCCCC
>VGNF01000258.1 GCA_016866195.1 Chloroflexota bacterium
GGGGCACTAGACGCCCTCCATCGGTCCAGGCAGGAACAAATCATGGGCGTGGCATCCTATGTGTCGCCGGTTTCACCCCCGCCCTTTGCCGCGCAATTCGCGGAGGTGACTGTCGACTCCGAAACTGGTCAAGTGACTGTCGACCGGTTGGTTATGGCTGTCGATTCGGGTGTCATTGTCAATCCCCTGACCGCCTCCGGGCAAGTCGAAGGTGGAATGACCCAGGCGTTGGGATACGCTGTTTGCGAGGAAATGCGATACGACGGAAGTGGCCGGGCGATCGAGCGGGACTTTGATCGTTACCACATTTTCCGCGCCAACGAAATACCGGCACTGGAAACGATCTTCGTTGAAACCTACGAACCCAGCCACCCGTTTGGCGTAAAGGCTGTCGCTGAGATTCCAATGGACGGCGTTGCGCCTGCCATAGGCAATGCCATCCTGGATGCGGTCGGGGCAGATTTGCACTCGATCCCGACCACCCCCGAAAAAGTATGGCGAAGCCTCCAAAATTGACCTTTCAAATCCCCGGCATTTCTCGCGTTGGTAACGTTTGTTCAATGAACGGTAAGTACAATTAGCGGCATCCAATGTCTCGTGTAGAAGTCATATACCTGATCCCATACTTTGTCTCATTGCTGCTTGCTCTCAGCGTGTTCGTTTATACCTGGAGTCGCAGAAGCGCCCAGGGCGCGGCAGCCTTTGCCTGGCATACCGCCGGACAATCGCTTTGGATCGCTGGTTTCATCCTGGAACTGATCAGCATCCACCTTTCAGAGAAGATGTTTTGGGATGGATTCCAATGGGTGGCCGGGTCTGTTTCCCTGATTGCCATGCCGGTGTTTGCTGTCCAGTACACCGAACAACGACTCAAGAATCCCCGCACAATATTCCTATTGTCATTTGTAGTTCCCGTCTGTTTCACTGTCACCTTGCTGTTCGATCATTATCTGCACCTCGTTTTCCTGAATCCGAGGGTCATTCAAGGCACCTCCTTTCTTGAACTGGCCTACGACTTCACGCCCATGATCTATTTCTACGCCTTGTACAATTACGGCGTTACCCTTTGGGCACTGTTCATCATGATTCAGAAGATCAGCCGGCCCCACTCCTTGTATCGATCCCAGATTTCGATTATTGCCATCGGTTTTGCCATTCCGGTCCTAAGCACCGTTTTCTCCTTGTTGGATTTTCCCTCCGCCGCCCAGCGCGATCCAACACCCTTTGCCATGGCGATTGGCAACATCATCATTGCCTGGGGATTGTTTCGCTTCCGACTCTTCGAAGTCGTGCCCATTGCGCGCGATCGAGTGTTTGAGGCCATGGTCGAGCCTGTGGTAATTCTGGACAAGCAAAATATGATCGTGGATGTGAACTCTTCGATGCTGGCACTCCTTGGAAAGAACGAAAACGAGGTGATTGGAAAATCAGCCAAGAATGTCTTTGAGGACTTCCCGATCCCGATCAAGATGTACACCCATGTTTCCTATGCCCGAACCGAAGCAACCTACGAATTGGGGGGATTGAACATTCACTATGAACTTACGGTCTGGCCGATTTACAACGCACGCAAGGAAATGGTCGGACGCATCTACATTTCGCATGACATCACTGCCTTGAAGCAGCTGGAAAACGAATTACGCAAGCTTAACACCGAGCTGGAGGATCGCGTCCGCGCCCGGACCTGGGAACTGGCGGATGCTTACGATACCACGCTCGAAGGGTGGGCTCGCACTCTTGAATTGAGGGATAAGGAGACGGAAGGTCATTCGCGGCGGGTCACGGATACAACCCTGAAGATCGCCATGGCCATGGGAATCAAGGATGATTATCTTGAACAAATCCGACGCGGGGCGATCTTGCATGATATCGGGAAAATGGGAATCCCCGACGGTATATTGCACAAACCTGGAACCTTGACAGACGAGGAAAGGGATATCATCCGAAAACATCCTCAAATCGCATACGATTTGCTTTCGCCGGTACCCTTTCTCAAGAAGGCGCTCGAGATCCCCTACTGCCATCACGAGAGGTGGGATGGCATGGGTTATCCTCAGGGATTAAAAGAACATGCCATCCCGATGTCCGCAAGAATTTTTGCCATCGCGGATGTTTGGGATGCGATTTCTTCCGATCGACCGTACAACAAGGCATGGTCCCGTGAAAAAGCCGTGGAGTACTTTATCAAGGAAGCCGGCAGGCATTTTGACCCCAGAGTGGTCAATGTTTTTCTGGACCTGGTGGAAAAAGGCGAGATATAATCTCCCTGCATGACTGATCCAATCTATGTCATCGGGCATGTCAATCCCGACACCGACTCAATCGCAGCCGCCATGGGTTATGCATGGCTTTTGCGCGAGCGCGATGGGGCAAATACAGTCGCCGCGCGCGCTGGTGCCATCAATCCCCAGACAGCCTGGGTGCTTTCTACGCTTCAGCTTGAAGCTCCGATTCTCCTCACGGACGCTTCTCCACGCTTTGAATCCGTCATGCGCAGGCTGAATACCCTCCTCCCAGAGTCGCAGCTGGGGGCTGCATGGACCTTGGCAAGCAAAACCGGTGGTGTGGCTCCGGTGGTGGATGAAGATCGAAAACCCTATGGATTAATCAACGGACTCAGTCTATTCAAGTATTTTTCCACCACCCTAGGGCCCCGCCCCGGGGATACCACCCTGCGGGAGATGATGTCGGCCAGGTGCGCTGATGCGGCTGATACGGCTGTGCCTAAATTCTCAGCCAATGCACACATTCGGGATTCGCTTAATAAGATCCTTCGCGACGATTACGCGGACTACTGGGTCGTGGATGACGACAGCCTATATCTCGGCATCGCAGCCCAGCGGGAGGTATTGAATCCTCCGCGCCTCAAGATCATCCTGGTCGATCACAACGAGCCTCGTCAATCGATCGCGGCACTGGACGAAGCGCAACTTATCGAGATTCTGGATCATCACCGTCTTGGAAATCCCTATACACATCACCCCATTCGATTCACGGTGGATATCGTCGGGTCGACTTCCACGCTCGTCACAGAAATGACTGCCGAAGCCGGCTTATCCATGCCCCCTTCGCTGGCAGGCATGTTGCTGGCAGGGTTGCTCGCGGATACACTGTTGCTGACTTCTCCAACGACGACTCCGCGCGACAAAGATTCGGCTGTCCGGCTTGCCCGTTGGACTTTTGTTGCCGGCAGCCCTTTAAAGAACGAGACAATCGATTCCTTCGGAGGATCCATATTAGGCGCTGGCGCAGGATTATCCAACCGGAGCCCGCATGAAATTGTCAGTACGGATATCAAAACGTTCGAAACGAATGGATTCAAGTTCGCGGTGGCACAGGTTGAAGTGACCGATCTCCTGCAAATCACAGATCACCAGACAGCCCTGAACGGAGCTTTGAACGATCTCCGAGATAAGCGTGGCCTGGATTTTTCGTTGCTGCTGGTAACGGATATCGTTCGCGGGACCAGTCGCCTGCTGGTTTCCTCGAATGCGCCTCCTGTTTTGGATGATCTTCCATATCCTGCGCTGCCGGATGGGACCCGCGAGGCACAAGGAGTGGTGTCACGCAAGAAGCAGCTCCTGCCGGCATTGCTGGGATTACTGGAGAGTTGAGGATAATCTACAATTATGGGACAGACGATCTATCGAGCTCTTGCTGAACTCGAGGGCACCCAGCAAGCGGCTGCATTATGCACCGTAACACGGAGTGAAGGATCCACACCGAGGCATGTGGGAAGCAAAATGCTTGTATTCGCGGATGGCAGGAGTATTGGCACCGTCGGCGGTGGAGACCTCGAACATCGCGTCATGGATGAAGCGTGGATGGCAATCGGTGACGGCCAGACCCGCTATCTCAAATACAACATGGCCGACCCCTCCCGGGGAGATCCGGGGGTTTGTGGCGGCCAGGTGGAGGTGTTCGTGGAACCCATCCTACCTCCCGCAACATTGGTGGTCATCGGTGCAGGGCATGTGGGAAAAGCAGTCGTACACCTTGCCAAATGGCTGGGGTTCAGGGTCGTTGTCAATGACGATCGACCCGAATTCTGCAATCCGGAGACAGTTCCGGGCGCGGATGAATACCTCCCCGTCACCATGGACAAGCTTCCTGAGCAAATCAAAATCAACAAGCGAACCATTTTCATCCTGACCACCCGCGGCTCGAATGTGGATTCAGCCGGCCTTGCGCCTCTCCTCGAAAGCGCCGCGGGGTATATCGGAGTGATCGGGTCACGGCGCCGTTGGGCAACAACTGTCAGAGCCTTGAAAGCAAAAGGGATTCCCGAAGAGAAAATTGCACGAGTCCACTCCCCCATGGGCCTGGAATTGCAGGCGGAAACACCGGAGGAGATCGCCATCAGCATCATGGCAGAGGTGTTAATGATCCGCGATAAAGGAACCGGGAAATCCATGAAGGATCATCGAGTGGAGAAAGATGTTGACCGTCCGTGAAACTTTCGGGTTTTCCGCACGTACACTTGATGGACATTTCTTTTCTTGTTGCCCAAACCATCATGGACTATAATCAGGCAAGTATTTTTCTATAGACAAGGAGCATTCCATGGCCAGGATATTTGATGTTGTTGAATATGCTGATGAGATGACCGATGAGATCGTTCACCGTTTCCCCGAGTCTGGAATTGGGGACTTCCGAATCGGTTCACAGGTAATCGTTAGAGAGAGCCAATGGGCTGTATTCTTCCGGGACGGGAACGCGTTGGATGTCTTCAAACCCGGCCGGCATACCATTGCCACGGCAAACATTCCCCTGCTCATTGATTGGATAGGGAAGGCATTTAATGACCGAACCCCCTTCCCGGCAGAAGTGTATTTCGTCTCTCGAAAGGAGTTCGCGAACAAGAAGTGGGGCACGCCCCAGCCCATCATCGTTCGCAATCCGGGGATGGGTCTCGGTGTGGCGTTATTGCAGGGATTCGGAACTTATTCCTTCCAGGTGAAGGATGCGCAACAATTTGTGACCCAAATTGTCGGTGCGCAGGGTGCGTATCGCACTTCTGAAATCGAGGAGCGATTGCGGACGATGCTGCTCTCGAAATTGCAGGATGTGC
>VGNF01000259.1 GCA_016866195.1 Chloroflexota bacterium
AACCGGCTGCTGTTCAGCGGATTGATGCGATTCGATTCGCGCGGACTCCCGCAACCGGACCTGGCTGACTCGTGGGGCGCGTCTGCGGACGGCATTCAGTACAATTTTTCCATCCGCACCAATGCCTTCTGGCACGACGGCGCCCCTGTCACCAGTGATGACGTCCTCTTCACCATCGAAGCGATCAAGAGCAGCGGTTCCATGTTCCCGCAGGACATCAAGGAACTCTGGTCTCAGGTTGAAGTCAGGCGGCTGGATGAAAAGACGCTTCAATTTCGATTGCCCGAAGCATTTGCCCCGTTTCTGGATTACTTGACCTTCGGGGTGCTGCCAAAACATTTGCTGGAAACCGTCCCGGCCGATCAGCTTGCCAGTACCCCATTCAACCTGCAGCCGGTGGGAACTGGACCGTACAAATTCGACCGGCTGAACGTCAGCGGCGGGCAGATCACCGGGATTGTGCTCAAGGCCAACGAGTCTCACTACTTGAAGCGGCCATACATCGATCAGATCGTGTTCAGGTATTTTCCCACTGCCGCAGCGGCGTTTGATGCCTACCAGCAGGGGGAGGTTCTTGGAATCAGCCAGATCACGACCGACATACTGCCAGAGGCATTGACGGAATCCACCCTTTCCGTACATACCAGCCGGCTCCCGCAATTGGGTTTGGTGTTCCTGAATAACAACAATCCCAGCGCAGCCTTTCTGCAAAACCCCAATGTGCGGCGCGCGCTGATGATGGGAACCAACCGAAACAGCATCGTCTCGAAGATCCTCGGCGGACAGGCGATCGTGGCCGACGGACCCATTCTGCCGGGCTCCTGGGCGTATTATTCCGAAATCGAACATATCGGTTTCGATCCAGAAGCGGCTGCCGCCGTGCTTAAATCCGAAGGGTACGTCCTGCCGGCGAGCGGCGGAATTGTCCGCGCAAAGGAGGGTCAATTCCTGACCTTTACCCTCGTTCACCCTGACGATGCGATCCACACCCAGATTGCCCAATCCATTCAAGCCAGCTGGGCCGCGATCGGAGTGGGATTGGAATTACAGCCTGTGCCCTATGACAACCTGATCAATGAATTCCTCACCACCCGAAATTATCAGGCGGCGCTGGCCGACCTGAACACAGCCCGAACTCCGGACCCGGACCCCTATCTCTTTTGGCATCAATCCGAATCCACCGGCGGGCAGAATTATTCTCAATGGGACAACCGAACCGCCAGCGAGTTTCTGGAGACTGCCCGCGTCACGGCGGATTTTTCAGAGCGCGCCCGCCTGTATCGCAATTTCCAGGTCGTCTTCACCAAGGATATGCCCTCCCTGCCTTTGTATTACCCGGTCTACTCCTATGGTGTGGATGTTCAGATGCAGGGAGTGCAGGTTGCACCGCTTTACGATGTAAGCGACCGGCTGGCTTTGGTTTCCGAATGGTACCTCATCACCCGACGCACCCTTGAACAAACTCCTGAACCGACCGCCGGACCGTAAAAAAGGGTCAGTGCCAAAAGATCCCGCTTACCTTGAATCCGGCGTCCGGGAATTGGAGCGTTACCTGCACTCTGACGAACTTTACTATCCCCTCGGAAATCGTCTGCCGCAGCTGACTTTGGGTTCGATCCTCCTTTGGTTGCGGCGGGGCGGTGCACCGTCTGGAAAATTTGAGATGCAGGTAATGGCCATCCGTTCGAAGTGGCCAGCCGCCTGGGAGGCGAAGGCGGATCGTGAAATCCGGTCAAGAAGCGATTTGTGGATGAATTACCTTTCCGATTACCGCGACGACCCAAAATCTGAATCCCGCCTGTACAGTCAAAATGTGCGCTACCGCGTCATGATTCATCTGTTTTTACATGCGGATCACCCCTCCGACACCTTTCTCAGGAGCGTTTTTAAAGCCGGTGCCTTTATTTGGGAGGCGGAAAGCGAACCGAACTTTCCGCGCGAGCAGTTCTGGTATCTTTTCGGTTCTATTCAGGAGTGAGGATGGACACTGTACAAAAAGCACTTGAGTATTCGCGGGCAAACCGTGACCGATTTATCCGGGAGTTGTCGGAATTCATTCGAATCGAGTCGATTTCCACCGACGAAGCGCACAAACCGCAGATCGAGCTTGGCGCTGAGTGGGCTGCCGCTCACTTGCGGAAACTGGGCATCCAAGAGGTAAAGCTGCTGCCCACGGGCGGTCACCCGGTGGTGTATGGAGAATGGCTGAAAAAGCCAGGCGCACCCACGATCCTGGTTTACGGGCATTACGACGTCCAACCGGTGGATCCACTTGAATTGTGGCAAACCCCTCCTTTCGAGGCGACGGTCAAAGGGGATTACCTTTACGGTCGCGGCTCTTCGGACATGAAGGGTCAGCTTATGGCAATATTGAATGCGATCGAAGCGATCATGCGTACCGGGGATTTCCCAGTCAATCTCAAGTTCCTGTTGGAAGGGGAGGAGGAAATCGGCTCCTTTAACCTGGCCTCCTTTCTGCCCTTGCACAAGGACCTGTTCAAGGCTGATTTTTGTTTGAATCCGGATGCCGGCGCCATTTCCGCGGATGAACCCACCATAACCTTTGGATTGCGCGGGCTTGCCTATTTTGAAGTGCATGTTGCCGGTCCGGTACGCGATCTGCACTCCGGTTTGTTCGGCGGTACGGTTCATAATCCCGCCCAGGCGCTCACGGAGTTGATCTCGGGTATGCATGACTCCAATGGCACGGTTACCTTGCCCGGATTTTATGACTCGGTCCGGCCAATTTCAGCGAAGGAACGCGAAGAGACGGCGAAGCTCCCGACCACGCCGGAGAGTTATTTGCAGCAAACCGGCGTGCCCGCCTTGTGGGGAGAGAAGGAGTACACTCCCGCCCTGCGCACCGGCGCGCGCCCGACCCTGGAGGTGAACGGATTGCTCTCCGGCTGGACCGGCCCTGGTTCAAAAACAGTACTTCCGGCCAAGGCCATGGCAAAAATATCCTGCCGTCTGGTCCCGGATCAGAATCCGCAGCAGGTCCATGAACAGCTGATTCGCTATATGCAGGAGCACGCGCCGAAGACCATCACCTGGGAGGTCAAGATGCTGCATGAAAGCCCCTGGGCGATAACCAACACCGAAAACTCCGGCGTTCGCGCTCTGGCAGCGGCGATGGAGACCGTCTGGGGGAAAAAACCGCTTTACCGTCGTGAAGGCGGCAGCATCGGTGTGGTGGCGATGCTCCAAAACATCGTGGGTGTGGAATCGGGTCTGGTGGGCGGGAGCCTGCCGGATGACAACATCCATTCCCCGAACCCCCGCTTGCATCTGCCCACCTGGTATCGAAACATGGAAGAATTCATCCATTTCTTTTTCAATATGAAATAACTATTCTTAATGGCACCGATTGGACGGAGAATTATGGAAGATCGAATCATCACGTACGGCGGGCAGGCGGTCATCGAAGGAGTGATGATGCGCGGGCAGAAAGCCTACTCCATCGCGATGCGCGCTCCCGATGGCAGCATCGCAATTCACACGGAAAAACTGGCGAATGTGTATCGTTCCCGCATCACGAAGATCCCTTTTCTGCGCGGGATCATCCTGCTCTGGGACGCCCTGGGGTTGGGTATGCGTGCCTTGACTCTTTCCGCAAACACCCAGACCGGAGAAGATGAGAAACTGGAAGGGCCGGCCCTTTACCTGACTTTGGGCACGTCATTGGTCCTCGGCGTCGGTTTATTTTTACTTTTCCCTGCAGCCGTAGGCGGATGGGTGGAGGGATTTTACAGGGAAGGCTTCCCATCCTCCGCCGCCTGGATCGGCAACCTGCTCGAAGGAATTCTGCGCCTGGTATTGCTGGTTGGATACATCTGGGCAATCAGTTTTCTGCCGGATGTCCGGCGATTGTTCATGTATCACGGCGCGGAACATAAGACGATCAATGCCTACGAGGCGGGCGCCGATTTGACGCCGGCAGAGGTCGCAAAATTCCCCATCGAGCATGCCCGCTGCGGAACGGCATTTCTACTGACGTTGGTGGTCCTCTCCATACTTGTGTTCACCATGCTAGGTCCATTGCCCATGGCCTGGCGCCTGCTCAGCCGCCTGCTGCTCATCCCGGTCCTGGCCGGCGTCGCGGTGGAATACATCCGCTGGACCGCCAATCATTTGAACAATCCGATCGTTGGGTTCCTGGTCCGGCCGAATCTCGCCTTGCAGCATTTGACCACCCGCGATCCGGATCCTTCCATGCTGGAGGTGGCGATTCAATCCTTCCAATCCATGCGCAAAGCGGAACAGGAATTCGCTACGTAGGGAAGCCGGAGGATAAACGGCGGGAAAGTGCCCGCCGTTTTTTTATTTACCTTTCATGGTCCTTTGCTAGGATTGCATCCATGAAACCGAAACCATACCGGCGGAGATTGTTCCTATGGATCGCCGTCATTGCTCTCATGGGCGGGTTGGGGGTGTACATCCTCTTCACCCTCGGACGACCCGCGCCGATACCGATGAAACGCGAATATTTCAAGGGTGTGACCTATCATCGCCTGGTCCGCTATCTGCCCCACGCCATGATCGCGCATGTGATGGTGATCGACCGAAAAGAAACGGGAACCCAATTCGTGATCACTCCTCCATCCGATGTGACTGGTGGAGTCGTGCAGGCGCGCACCACCTCTCAATTCCTTGAGGAATTCGATCTGCAGGTTGCGGTCAACGGCGATGGATTCTTCCCCTGGTGGTCCCGCAGTCCGGCGGATTATTACCCTCATCCGGGCGACCCGGTCACACCCAATGGCGTCGCAGCATCCTACGGGGAGATTTATGCGGACGGATTGCAGGATCCACGCCCGGAGCCCACGATGTATATCACGCGTCGCGGCGACCTCACCTTCAACCGCGCCCCAAATCGGATCTTTCATGCACTCTCCGGTGATCGCATGCTGGTGCAAAGTGGAGAAGTAATCCAGGGACTGGACGAC
>VGNF01000260.1 GCA_016866195.1 Chloroflexota bacterium
CCGCCCGGAGTTTCCTCACCCGGACTGGCGGAATCCGCGGTCCCTTCCAGCCCCTCGCTGGATTCGCGCAGTGCTTCGATGTTCCCGCGTTGCCTGCGGAGCGGATCCTGGTTGGCTGTGGGTTCGAATTCCACCCAGCCGACGCCGGGGAAATACACCTCGGGCCAGGCGTGGGAATTCCTCCGCGCCACGACGAATTGATCTGTCTCTGGATCATACTCACCCTGGGCGAATCCCACCGCCATGCGCGCCGGAATTCCGATCGTGCGCAGCATCAGCACTTCCGCCGTGGCGTAATACATGCAGAAGCCCTTCTTGTGTTCGAAAAGCACCCACATCAGCGGGTCTGCATTCGGGGGCGGTCCCTCGGTGAGGTTTTCCTCGTAGGTGATTTCTTTTCGCAAATAGGAAGTGACCGCCTGCGTCTTGCCGTATGGCGTGCCGAATGGAGCGGTGATCTGTTCCGTCAGCTCCCGGAGCTGCGGCGCGAGATCCTGCGGGACTTGAAGATATTTCTCCGTGACCCATGCTGGATAATCGGACCCTGCATCCTGTAGATCCAGGATCGTTGGATTGGCGATCTGCGCACGCACCTGATAGGACTCGCCGGCGGTCAGGCTCCTCTCGGTGAACCAGGCATGGATATCCTGCATCCCGCCCGGAAGGGGATCGAGGGAAAGCTGACCCCTGCGGTCCATCCAGATCAACTCTGAAGGGGCATAGATCAATCTCTGGCTTGGGAAGTTGTAGGTGAATTGGAATTGCGTTTCGGTCCTTTCGAACGGTTCGATCGGAGTGATCTCATCCCGCCCTGGATCGAAACTTTGATGTACGCTGTTGGAATTCGTCCATGAGCCGTTTTCATAGACATCGTAAGTGCGTCCATGCCAGTAATACCTTGGGCTTTCCGCTTCAGCCTCGCCAACTTCGACGTGGAACACCGGAGCATCGCTCACCGGGGCATTGCTGCCCAGGTTCAGCATGGAACCGTAAAAATTCTCACCAGCGGCTGTGCCGTAGGGGGAATCCAGGGCGCTGACTGCATCGGATAATCGTTCGATGATCGGTTTTGTGAAATTCCTCCAGGATTGAGCAGCGGGTTCGATGCTTTGCAGGGCGCCCGGGAGTGCCCAGGCGGTAAAAACAAGAATCGCTGCCGTGGCCAGCACACTTCGGGAAAGTTCCCCCTCCGATTCCGGGGAATGAAACACGCGCTTTGCCTTCCATGACACTTGCCTTTCGAGGTAGTGCAGGCGTCCCATCAATACCAGGGAGGTGAAGAGATAAAACGCCAGCCCCCAGGCCCGCAACGGAATCCACGGATCATACAATTGGACGATCAGCATGCTCAGGCCTGGCGGTAGTACGATGTTCAAGTAGTTTCGATGACGGGCGGAGGAGAACCCGACGTATGCGCCGACAATCCAAAAACCAATGGAGGTCAGGCAGAGAAAGAACAGCGTATCGTATACCGGCTCCGCGGTCAGGAACAATTTCAATGAATTCAACAGGCGCGCGCCGATCGAGATCAATGCGGCATAACGACTCTCATACCCGTCGACCGCCCTCAACAACAGGAAGGGAATGATCAGAATCCCATATTCGAAGACTGCCCAGATCGCGTTCCTTGGGGTAAAAGCGCTGTATCCCAGCACCAAGCCCAGGATCACGGCGTATAAGCTGAGCGTTTGAACGATTTCGAGAGAGGGCACCCAGCTTGTGATCATCAACCGGCCCGAAGCCATCAGCACCAGGGCCACGGTCATCCCCGCAGCCGGCCAATCCCACGCACGGTTCGGTAATCCCCGCCGGACCCAAATCCCCAGCGGATGGATGATGCTCTCCAACGAGAGCCTGTTCTTCATGCTTTGAGTGTACAATGAAGCTGCTGGCTTCGTCAATTCCCTGCCGATAAAACCCCTCTGGAGGATCCTATGCAAACCCTGATCGTGCTCGGTGTATCCATGGTGATCGCAGTCCAACGACTGGGGGATTGGTTGATCGTGCCTATGCGTTTTTTCTCCAACCTGGGGACCGAGGAATTCTTTTTTCTTGTATTGCCGCTGATTTACTGGTGCATCGATTCGTCGCTCGGCATGAGGGTGGGGTTCATCCTGCTCTCGAGTGACATGTTGAACTACGTCGTCAAATTGATCTTCGCGGGGCCGCGTCCGTATTGGGTGAGCTCCCATGTAAAGGCGTTGTGGTCCGAGACGAGTTTCGGAATTCCCTCCGGGCATGCCCAGAATGCGATGAGCGTCTGGGGCATCCTCGCGGTTCGGCTCCGCAAGCGCTGGGCATGGATCGCCGCCGGATTCCTGATCTTCTTCATCGGCTTCTCGCGCATGTATCTGGGTGCGCATTTTCCACACGACGTGCTGGCCGGTTGGCTCATCGGGGGATTGCTGCTGTTTCTCTTTGCCCGTTATGCCGATGGGTTTGCCGCATGGATGGGAGGGAAACCTTCGGGACAGCAGATCCTGCTGGCTTTCTTGATATCGTTGGCATTCATCGCCATCGGTTTTTCGACCGTTAGCATGAGGGGAGGATTCGCAATCCCAGAAACATGGACCTCGAACGCGCTGCTTGCAGGGATGGAGGCTCCTGCGCCAGTGAACCCGAATGGAATTTTCACCTCCGCCGGAACCTTATTTGGACTGGCGCTCGGTTTGATATGGATGTACTCCATCGGTGGGTATCAAGCTGTTGGGCCTGTCTGGGTGCGAAGCGTGCGGTATCTTGTGGGTTTGATCGGAGTTCTGATCTTTTGGATGGGATTGGGTTCGATACTTCCCGAAGGGGAAGGATGGTTCTTCTATCTATTGCGTTACGCCCGATATACGCTGGTGGGCTGGTGGGTGAGCGGAGGCGCGCCCTGGGTTTTTGCGCGCATCGGCCTGGCCGGAAGGTCCTCAAAATCAATCTGATATAATCCCGGCCATATTGCCGGCGGATTCATTGGATGGCTCTCGAAAAAAATTCGCTTCTCAATAATCGTTATCGCATTCTAGAAATATTGGGCCAGGGGGGAATGGGGTCCGTATATCGCGCCGTGGATGAAAACCTGGGCGCGACTGTGGCTTTAAAGGAAAACCTGTTCACTTCGGAGGAGTACGCCCGGCAGTTCCGCCTCGAGGCGACCATCCTTGCGAACTTGAGGCATCCCAACCTGCCGCGCGTCTCCGATCATTTTGCGGTCGGAGAACAGGGTCAGTATCTGATCATGGATTTCATCGAGGGGGAGGATTTGCGCCAGCGGATGGAACGCGTCGGCACGATCTCGGATGAGGACGCCGTGCAGATCGGAGCCTCGATCTGTGACGCGCTCGCCTACCTGCATTCCCGCACGCCTCCCATCCTGCACCGGGATATCAAACCCGGAAACGTGAAAATCGTGCCGGATGGACATATTTTCCTGGTCGATTTCGGCCTGGCAAAACTGGTGGATGAATCCGGCAAAGCCACCACGACCGGCGCACGCGCCATGACGCCGGGTTATTCCCCGCCGGAGCAATACGGCACCGCGCGTACAGATGCACGTACGGACATTTATTCGCTGGGGGCTACTTTGTACGCCTCCCTGTGCGGGGTTATTCCCGAAGACGGTCTGGCGCGGGCGATGGACAATGCCCAACTGACCCCTTTGCGAAAGCGCAACGGCAGGGTCTCGCGCCGCCTGGCGGCAGCCATCGAGAAAGCCATGGCAGTGGATCCCAGCGACCGGTTTCAGCGTGTGGAAGAGTTTAAAGAGGCTCTCCTGAATTCCAAATCCGTCACGCAGCAGACCGCGGGTGAGTACCGCCTCTCTCCTCCTCCACCCGAACTGGAACTGCGGCGGGAACTGCATGAAGCGGATACGGAACTGGAAAACCGACCGCGTTCCCGGACCGGACCTGTACCAGCCACACCGCAAGGGCAGGAACAGCCCTTTGTCTCACCTTTGAAAAGGCAAAAGGAACGCGAGCGCAGACGCCGGCTGGCTTTGATCCGTTTCTTCTTCCTGCTGCTGGCGTTATCGCTGTTAGGCGTGATGTTCTTCATTCCCGGGGGAGTCCCGGATCGCATTCGGAATTCCATTCCATTGCTGGCGCGCTTGGGAATACCCACACAAACCGTTCCCGCCGGACCAACTGAGACGGCAACGCCTACTTCCACCTTTACCATCACCCCTCCCCCGCCCACAGCCACCGAAACCTCTACGATCACTCCCTCGCCGGTGGCCACAGGATTCTTCATCCCACTCTCGACGGAGGCGCTTACAACGACCCCCACTTTAATCCCTACTTCGCCAGCCACTCCGGTTGGAGGAGGAAACGGTCAAATTGCCTATGCCTCCAGCCAATTCGGATTGCCGCAAATCTTCCTGGCAGATCTGGGTACCCGGGACCGGGTACAGATCACGAATATGCCGGGCGGTGCATGCCAGCCTTCCTGGTCACCAGTCGGGACGCAGATCGCATTCATCTCCCCCTGCGGCGGGATGGACGAATTGTATCGGGAATCGAGCTTGTACATCATGGATGCCGATGGTCAGAACATCTCTCCAATACCGACCGTTCCGGGCGGGGATTTTGACCCGGCCTGGTCGCCGGAGGGGGATGCGATTGCCTTTACCTCTCTGCGCACGGGGCAGATGGAGATTTTCTTGTGGAATACCGTGGATGACACCGTAACGCAGCTGACGAAGGGGGCTCCGAATGTAGAGTCCCGTCAGCCGGCCTGGTCACCGGATGGTTCGCAGATTGTGTACACGGTCAAGCGGCTGGGTGTGTATCAGATCTGGTTGATGTTCGCCGATGGCTTGGATCAGAAACAGATCGTGAGAAGCGGGACATCCTTCTCGGATTACCTCCCGACCTGGTCGTATGACGGTCAGTTGATCCTGTTCAACCAGCGCTGTGCTGTCGATATCTGCCTCCCGTATCTCATGCGGGTATTTT
>VGNF01000261.1 GCA_016866195.1 Chloroflexota bacterium
GCCCGCCACCATCATCTCCACCGCCGAGTCGCGCGGCGTGTATTCCATCGGCTACCAGAATCTCGCCGCCCAGCAATTCGTGCCCGAGTATTGGATCAGCGGCACGGGCTTCACCCTCGGAGGTAAACTGACCTGGCTCGCTTCCACCGTCCTCGACGGCACGTGGGAGCCGATCTTCCTCCGCTGCGGCATCGCCGACGGTTGTATGGCGATCGCGCCATTCGGTCCGAAGGTTCCGCAGGAAGTGCAGGACCTCGTCGCGCAAACCAAAGCCGATATCGAAGCGGGCAAGATCGTGGTCTTCGCGGGACCCATCACCGATCAGGATGGCAACATCAAGGTCGCGGAAGGGGAAACCCTCACCGACGATCAGATGAGTTCCGTGGACTGGTTCGTCAAGGGCGTGGTCGGCAGTCCCAAGTAAAATCAATCACGTCAATGGGCGTCGGCGGCGGTGGTCGAGTACCCGCCGACGCCCAACTTGGTATGCAACCTTCATCCGTTTTCACTCAACTTGGAACGACAGCCCGCGAATGTCTCACAGATGGTCAACGCGGCGGAGTTCTCGCGGTCTTTTCGAAAGTGATCTATCTCCTGACTGAGGCGGATGAACTATTCTGGATCACGACAGGCGACGCGCTCATGCACCGAAGGTGTGCCAAAATCTCAGCGCCTCTTCCTGGACTTGTGGCAGGGTCGCGGTTTCATGTGCAGAATCATCGGCTGACGGTTGATCCCGATTTCATCTTCGACTTTGACAGCGCTTCCGCATGGAACGCGCCGCGCCCAACGCACTTTTTGGATTCCTCAGCTCTTCCCGACCGTATTCTTTCTTTTTTCTCCCATCTGGACTTATCTCAAGCCAAAGGATTCGGAACCTTCATCCCGTCGATCCTTTCTCTCGCCAAAAACGAAACCCTCAATTCATTCTCGGAATCTTTCGACCCAATCCTGCGTGCCGCTCAACCGCTTGTTATGGACATGTCGCGCGCCTGTCTTGAGCATCAACCGATGCAAATCCCATCCATCGCCGAGAAACTCATCGGGCTTGGCGCTGGTCTCACACCCTCTGGCGATGACCTCCTCGGCGGATTTTTATTTGCCATCCATCATCTTGAAGCCTCGTATCCCGATTTGAATCTCACAGATTACAAACTTCAAGTCGAATCTAATCGTTCAAAGACTCCGCTGATCAGCTTCACACTCTTGAAAGACCACGCCGGCGGACACGCCATCGAGCCATTGCATCACATCCTCAATGGCATTCTCAGCAGCGAATCGTTTGAAAGCATTTCCCCGCCTGTCTTGCAACTAACCGAAATCGGTCACTCCACCGGCTGGGATTTGTTGACTGGGTTATTGACAGGATTGCTCATTACAATCCCGACAGTGTGAGTGGCGCCTCGCGCTGAGCGGAGCCGTAGGCGAAGTCGAAGCGGCGCCACGAAGCAATCTCTCTTATCGAGTTGGGGATTGCTTCGCTCAGGTCTCACTACCGCCTCGAAGAACACTCGGCTTGCGCGACCTTCGCTCGCAATGACGGTGGTATCGAAAGGAAAGATCATGGACATTAAACAAAAGATCGAAAAAGCCAACGAAGAAGCCGCGCGTCGACTCGCTCGCGGCGAGCCATTTCTCGTGGACATCGCCCCCGCGCACGAAGTCATCCCTGGCATGAAGGACAAAATGATCACCCACGCGGGTCCTCCGATGGAATAGTCACGCATGTGCGGCTCTCTTCGTGCACGGTCAACGGAATAAATTGAATCGCCCGCCCGGTGCGCCTTTGCAGGGGTCCATTTCGGGGAGCGGGATTCCGGCTTCGCCCATTTGGGCCAGGAGTCCATCAAGTTGCAGGGTGGAGGATCGGGACATGATATTCGCTCGTTTCAATCCGCGCATATTGATCGAATATAGGCAGGAACCCTTTTTCCCTTATTCAAAGGAGACCTTGCATGCCATACATCTACACTGTGCCAATGGAAGAAGCTGACGGATCACTCAGGGAAATCTACGACGAGCAGATTCAGAAACTCGGGTATATTCCAAATTACCACAAGGTGTTCAGCCTGCGGCCCGAGGTCAGCCTGGCATGGAGAAATCTACAGAACACTATCCGCTCCAAGATGCGGTTGCGGCGTTTCGAGCTGGTCACATTTGCCGCCGCGCTCGCCCTGAAATGTGGATACTGACTGCTGGCTCACGGGGCGGTGCTCCGTAATAACTTCTTCAGTGGAGGGCAACTCGCTGCAATGGCCGCAGATTATCGAAATGCCGGCCTCCCACCCGACGAAGTGGCCATCATGGCCTTCGCTGAAAAGGTCATTCTTGACCAGCACGGCATCACGCAGGCAGATGTCAGCAACTTACTCTCTTGCGGTATCACAGACGAGGAAGTTCTCGACATCGTCCTGACAGCCGCAGCCCGCTCCTTCTATACTAAGGTGCTGGATGCCTTGGGCACAGAGCCGGATGAAGCCTATTTCGAGTCCGAACCAGAGGTGCGCTCGGCATTATTGAGGGCAATCGCCAATCGGAAAGCGGCAGGGCACGGTCCATGACCTCGCAACTCAGGGTGATCTGCCAGTTTTCGATTTTCCCTTGGGTTCCTTCGCAGGGTACAGAATAGCCACGAGTGCATCCTTGCTGAACATCTTTTGCAGGGTGTGTTCATTCTTGAGGGAAGGAAGAAATCGGCCTGGTGGAGTGATCAGCGGAAACCAGAAGGACGCCCCTGCTGGACCCCAGGGGATCTCTTCCTTTTCAATCAATTTGACCAGCCCGCTTCGGCTTTTCGCCTTGGCATCCGCGGCAAACTTTTTCTCCAGCCAGTCCAGAAGGAATTTGGCACTCCGATGGTAACTCGTACGCCCCAGGAATATCAGGAGCGCATAGGACAGGACGAATGCGTTGATCCAGAAATGATTGCTGAGATAGAAATCCAAAACCGCATTCCCCCATGTCCCCAGTAGAGAACGAACAAAGGCGTCAATCATATTTGTCCGTCTGTTGTGACCTGGGGCGGTCTCAAGACCGCCCCAGGAGTTTCAATGTCGCAGGAAATCCGATTCCTACTCGGGTGCTCCAGCTGCGCGATGCCAGGCGTTCTGGTTCTTCATGTAGAAGAACCATACGACTCCAAGCAGCAACGCAATCACAAGCAGGCCGACAACACCACCCAAAACCCCGGTGACCGTGCTGAAGAACCAGTAAGGCCACAGGAAGCCATCGCCGATGCTGCTGATCTGCAAGGCGCCTTCCGGCATATTGAAACCGGCAGCCTGGGCGGCCTGTGTAAAGACCGGGGCCAGGCCAGTTGCAATATAGAAGCCTACGCTCAACTCCAGGATTCCGGCGATGATCATACGCACAACGTTGCCCTTCATCAACGGGGCAAACAGTGCAACCACAAAGGGGATTACCGCCAGGTCTGCGAACAGAATCACACGGTTGCCGGGCAGGATGATCGAGAGTAGGATCGCGATCGGGACTAGCACAAGTGAGGTCGAGATTGCAGCCGGGTGGCCGATCAGGATGGCTGAATCGAGGCCGATGTAGATCTCGCGGCCAGCGGCGCGTTTCTGCATGAAATCGCGTGCCGCCTCGGAGACCGGGATCAAGCCTTCCATCAGGATCTGCACCATGCGGGGCAGCAGGAGCATGACCGCAGCGAGGTTCATGCCCGTGCCAAGTACTTTCACGAGGACGGTGGTCAGATCGCCGGCATTGTAGAAGCCCAGGATGCCCAGGATCAACCCAATGACCAGGCCAAGAATGACCGGCTCGCCCCAAACCCCAAAGCGCTTGCGAATGGTCTCAGGATCGGCATTGAGGTCGCGCAGACCGGGAATGCGATCCACAATCCAGTTGGTGACGATCGCGAAAGGAACACTGGGCGCCGTGGTCAAGTGGGGGATCGAGATGCCCGGCAGATTGTAAAAGGATTGCGACGCCTTGGCAGTCCAGTCCGCCAGGAACAAGGCAAAGGCCGCAGCAATTGCGGCAGCCACCAGACCGTAAGCCAGATTACCAGTCACAACGACCACCATGGAACCAATGAAGGCAAAGTGCCAGTAGTTCCAGATATCGATGTTCAGGGTCTTGGTCAGGCGCGACAGCAGCAGCACAATGTTGACCAGGATAGCAATGGGAATGACCCAAAGGCCAACATTGCTGCCAAAGGCAATTGCCGCAGCGGAAGGCCAGCCAACATCGACCACGTCGCGTTGAATGTTCAGGTTGGTAACCATGGCTTGCCCCACTGCAGATAGGTTGGTCCACATCACGCCAATGACAAGGTTAATGCCGATGAAAGCAATGCCAATGGTCACCCCGGCTCGGAAGGCACGGCCCACACCGGCGCCCAGTGCTACCGCCACGAAGAAAATGATGATGGGCAGAAGGATGGTTGCACCAAGGGCATCAATCACTGCCTTAATACTTTGCAGGAATTCCATTTTTACATCTCCTCTTCAGATTTTGGATGGATTGAACAGCTCAGGCACTCAGTGCCTGTTGGATTTGATTCAGTACCTCCTCCTTTCCCATGCCGGTCAGGAATGCCAGGGTTTGAATGACAGGCTTTCCCAGATTCGCCGGAACCGGTGTAGTGGTTACGATCAGGTCATAATCTGCAGCGAGGCCGGGGACTTCCGACGCCTTGCATTGCCGCGTCGTGACTTCCACGCCCCGGGCTCTCAACCCTTCTTCTATGGCAATCGCCACAACGGTTGAGGTGGCAATCGCGGTGCCGCAGGCCACCAGGATCTTCTTCTTGATACCCATGTTTCTCCTTTCTATCTGGTCAGTGAAGTATTGTTGATAAGGCAAATTCGGATATGCTTGTGCCGGGAAGGCCGCTCGCAGGCATGCGTTACTTCAATGCCGTGTAGACATCTTCGAGGTTGCCTGCCGCCACCAGAGCTTCGACAAC
>VGNF01000262.1 GCA_016866195.1 Chloroflexota bacterium
TGGGATGCCGAGAAGGCCGCGCTGGAGGTGCGGGACTATCAATCCGCCATCTCGTGGGCCGCGCAGACCGCGCTGCGCGAGATCATCGGGCAGATGTCGCTGGCGGACATCCTCGTCGGCCGCACCATGATGGATGCGGAGCTGCAGAAGATCATCGACGAGCGCACCACACCCTGGGGAGTGACCGTGCAGTCGGTGGAGATCCGCGATGTGGTCATCCCGCAGGACCTCGAAGATGCCATGTCGCGCCAGGCGCAGGCCGAGCGTGAACGGCAGGCGCGCGTGATCCTGGGTGAATCGGAGAAACAGATTGCCGCCTCCTTTGCCGAGGCCTCGCAAGCTTATCTGGAAAATCCCACCGCACTGCATCTGCGCGCCATGAACATGCTGTTCGAGGGGTTGAAGGAAAAGGGCGCGCTGGTGATCGTGCCCTCCTCGGCGGTGGATACGATGAACCTGGGCGGGATCAGCGGCATGGTCTCATTGGCGCAGGGCAACCTGCCGAAGGACAAGTGAACGTTTCACGTGAAACATGGAAAAAGGAGTTGGAATGACAACCCGCACGACCGTAATCCTTTCCCTGGCGTTGATCGCCGTTGCGCTGGCCGCCGGCCTGCTGCTGTGGGATCGCCTGCCGGCACAGATGGCCTCCCATTGGAACGCGAACGATCAGGTGGATGGAACAATGCCGAAATTCTGGGGCATCCTTCTGATACCGTTCATGTCATTGGGGATGCTTGCCTTGTTTTTGGTGCTGCCATCCATCGATCCGCTCAAGGCGAACATTGAGAAGTTTCGATCCTCGTTCAACCTGTTCATCCTGTTGATCATCACCTTCCTGCTCTATTTGTACGGGTTGACGATCCTGTGGAGCCTTGGCTTTCAGGATTTTCGCATGAGCTCAGCCATGCTCCCGTTCCTCGGCATTTTGATCCTCTTCATCGGATACATGCTGCGGCGGGCCAGGCGCAATTTCTTCATCGGCATCCGCACCCCTTGGACCCTCTCCAGCGATTTCGTGTGGGACAAGACCCATCGACTTGGTTCGACGTTGTTCATGCTGGCCGGCCTCCTGACATTGTTTGGCGCGTTCCTCGGCGGAGCGGCCGCGATCTGGTTGACCCTCGTGCCGCTGATCGTATTCTCCCTGATCCTGGCGGTGTATTCCTATTTGCTCTATCGCGAGGAGACGCGGTCTTGAGACGGCAGGGAACGGACCGTGCGCAGGATTGAACCTTGTGTTTCACGTGAAACCGGATGAAAGGAAATGCAAATGACCGATGAGATTCCGAAGTGGGAATACCGCGTGCAGACCGTGGGAGGTTTCTTCTCCGGTGTCAAACCGCAGGAGTTGGAATCGCTCCTGAACGAGTGGGGCGAGCAGGGCTGGGAGGAGGTGGCGGCGCCCGTCGTGGAAAATGCGAACAAGATCAACGTGATCGCCAAACGTCCGCTGACGCGCTCGGCGCGCCGCTTCCGCTCCATGCCCGTATGAGGAGGCTTCCCCTGTGCAGCCGGAGGCAGCGGACCATCCCTGACGCAGGGAGATTGCCTGCCCATACGCATGAGCCCGATTGTGTTACGACGGGGCCAGTTTCTTCGCGCTGTTGCAAGAAAACCCCGACTACTGTAATGGAATTGGACTCTTCCATAAAGAGCCTGGACACGAAGCACATAAGGAGGGGAGGCCCGTACTTTTCACCAACGATTTCCTCAATCTTTGTGTTTGAAATGGTCTTCCGTTAAACGGTGGAACTTGGAATTCTAACAGCGCATGGCTGATTATAAATAGAACATATGTTCTACAATCGTTTCGCGCACCGCCGAAGACGAATTCCCGCAATTCTTGATTATTCCAGTTGTGATGGGGCTGCCCTGGAGGTCATCTGCGGCTCCTCTGGCGATTCTTCGCGGACCAGAAAGGCGACCGCCCGGCTGTTGCGCGCATCCATGATCAAATCCAGATGGTGACCGGGACTGTAATCCTCGACCGCGATCAGGTGCAGAGCGCTCAGAACGCGCGGGTTATCCACAGGGATGAATTGGGTCAGATGGTTCGGAGTGGAATAGAAGAACTCCCGGTTGAACGCCGCCTGCTCGTCGTCCAGAAAAACGGCGATGGGGTAGATCTGTGCCTCCATCAGATCCTGAAAGAAGTGTGTGCCGAAGGACGGTTCCGGTGAGGCGCCCACCGCCTCGCCGGCCAGCTCGACCAGCGCGCGTGCGTTGTAGATGTCGTTATACGAGATGTGAACCCCGAGATCCGGCGTGGAGGTGCCCCAGCGGCCGGGTCCGACCGCAATAAAGGGGTGGCCCTTCAAGGCTGTGTTGAGCCGGCTGATGGCTCGCTCCAATTGATTGCGTTCGGCCTGCGACGATAAAGCGAAATATCCCTCGGAAGGCACGAATAATACGTATCGAATGCCCTGCACGAAACCTTGCGGGACCATGCGGTGGGTGGAGAAGATGATCTCCTGCGGTTGGAGATCGTGCGGAATGAGAACCCCTTCGGCTTCCTGCATGTGACTTTGGGGGCGGCACTGCAGAAGCGTGATCCGGATCCTCGGGCGCGGTTCGTCGGGGTCCAGGATGCGGGCGGCAAATTCCGTGTCGACCGGCGAGCCGTAATGAGTCTCCAGAAGGTGCAGGGCATCGCGCACAACCGACACGAAGGGGGTGCGGGCAAGCAGCCCGTCGAAAGTGACGACCATGTGATCGGTCGAGGTGGACCTGGTTCGTATGGACGCGAGATATCCGTCCTCTTCGACCTGGACGATGTACCGCAGCGGGCCATAATCCGGGTGAAGCAGGTCCTCCACCGGAACGCTCGTGAACAGATTTGCCTGCAAGTCGATGAGATCGACCTTATGCTGGGAGTAGCGGCGGATGGTGCGCACATCCGAGGAGGAATGCAGGCGGGGATGACTCAAAGCCACGAGTCGCGGGTGATCGTCCGCGACCAGATCCACAGCGCGTGTCCCCAACCCCCAGACGAGTCGCAGGAATCCATCCTCCTCCCGGATTTGTGGCGACCAGCGATACAGATTGCGGCTGAAGGCCACACCCGCGGCGTGGGGAAGGTAATAACGCCCCAGCCGCTCCCCCTCCACGAATTGGATCAGGATCCCGATGCGCTCATCGTAATCCGCCAGATCCTTTTGGTGGCGATAGAGCAGGGCATCGGGATTTAGCACGCTGGCGTAAATGCTCGAGATCGCCTGCGTCAGCGCGTGCAGGCGATTCGCGTGGGAGCCCTGGTTGGGAAGAAATATGCTTTCGTATTTGCCTGCAAACGAAGTGCCAAAGTTGTCCTCCAACAGGCTGGAGGAGCGCACGATCAGGGGGGTATCGGCCGCCTCCGCCACGATCTGTTCCAGGCGTTCCACGATCTCGGGCGGTAATTGTCCCTTTGCAAATTCGGAACACAGCGCCGGGAAATCCGCCCGCATCTGTTCCTCGGTCTTGTACTTCTGGTCGTTCCAGCGGATCAAGCCGTTGATGGCCATGAAGTTGTAGAACACATCCGAGCCAAGGTAATAGGATACCGGGATGCGAAAGCAATCGCGGATCTCCGCGGGGGCCGTCTCGCGCAGGATGCGCATGGCGAGCAGCATGCCGGCCGCCTTGCCGCCCACCTTGCCGCCGCCGATCTTGCGCATGCGGATGTCCTTGAAATCCTCCACCTTGAACCACTGGCGCGCCATCTTGATGTATCTCAACTGGTCGCTGATCATGGTGCGGATGAGCACCACCTGGATTTCCTGCAGGCGCGCCTCATATTTGCCGCGCTCGCCGGCCGGCATCGCCTCGATGGTCTCGGCCTGTTCGATCAACATGTCCTGCGGCGCGAGTTCCGGGTTGAACCATACGAACTCCGAATCGCCGCGGCCGCGCTCGCTCAGCACCAGGCGGACGATGGCTTCGAACTCCGTGTAGGGCAGGTTGTAGGCAAAGTAGAAATCGGTCAGGGCATCGCGGACGCGCGTCAGGCGCGTTTCCCAGATGTCGGCTTTTTCCTCGACGTAGGGCTCGTGAAGACCTTCGCGCTCCTGCGACTCGATCGCCTTGCGGCGCGCCTCCTCGTCGAAGACCTCCTTGGTGACGATGCCGCGGGTGAACAGTTCCCTGCGCATGCGCGAACGGATGCGGCCGCTCAGGATCGGATACTGGTTGAGCGCCAGCAGGATCTTCATCACGTTGTCCATGGAGATGCTTGGGAAGGTCATGCGCCACCGGCTTCATTTTTACCATAACTCCCGTTCGCCCAATCACGCTTATGAAAAGAATCCATCGATAAAAAACCGCCGGGCTTGTTTGCCCCGGCGGACGGAATGATCTTTGGTTTCGGTGCTTCCTATCCCAGATGCATGGGCATGATTACGTGCAGAAAGTCCTCATCCCCCACCGGTTTGACCACGCCGGGCGCGTTGGCGGCGGAGGTTTCCAGGGCCACGTTGGGTGTCTTGATCACCTCGAGCGCCTCGCGCAGGAACTTGACGTTGAAGGCGATCAGCACTCCGCTTCCGTCAACCGTGGCTTCGACGATGGTCTCGTTCCGGCCGGTCTCCTCGGAGGTGGCGGAGATCTCCACTTCGCTGGGCTGCATCTCTCCCTTGGATTGCTTGATATCCAGGCGCGCCACGTTCGAACCTTCGCGGGCGAAGATCTCGGCCTGCTTGCAGGCCTTGAGCAGGGAGGCGGTGGAGACCAGCGTGCGCGACTTGAAACTGCGCGGGATGATCTGCTGGTAATCCGGGAAGGTGCCGTCGATCAATTGCGAGACCACCTCCACATCCTTCACGCGAAAGAGCACCTGTCCGCGCTGTTTAGGGACCACCATTTGGATCACCTCTTCGCCGTCCCCTGCCACGCGAGCCAGTTCGTTCAGGGCGCGGGCAGGGATGATGATGTTGGGG
>VGNF01000263.1 GCA_016866195.1 Chloroflexota bacterium
GGGGCTCTCTGCAGGAATATGCTTTAGCAGGATGAGAGAGGAGGCAGCCGAGACGAGGCGCAGCGAGGTGCCCAATCCACGGCGGATGGACGATTCCGGCGAATAGGGCAGATGCAGAGGGAGAACCCCTAAACGCAAGCCGGCAGCCAGGACGAAGTACAATCCAGCGGCAGGCGCGATCGTGGAGAATTCCAGCGTGCCACCTGAGGAAAGGTCGATCACGATCCCCCAGATTAAAACTCCAATACCGACGGCCCGGGTTGAAAATGCGATCACAACTTTTTCATTCTGCTCCGGTCCGTTCACCACGCGCAGTTGGACGAACAATTCAATCAGATCCAACCCCCCCCAGACCAGTATCAAAGTAAGTGGATTGTTCGCCGTCACCGCGAGCAGGCCGAGCCCCCCCAGAACCAGGGTGCCGGCCCAAGTGAACGAACTCGTCGGTCCGGGTCGGGCGGTTGCTGTGATCAAAATCGTGGAAGTCAATGCAATCAGGCTTAGAGCCAAAGCCCAGGAAAATCCATCCGCCTGAAAAGACACGGGGGTGGAAAAGATTCTCCGAGGTTCCCAGTGAAGAAGATCAATCGAGAAGGGCATTTGGATTTGCCAGGTAAGCACGCTTAACAAACCGAAAATCCCCCCACCGATTGCGATCAGCCATGCGAACCGCGAGCTGGGTTGCAATAATCTTACGAAAACCATGGTCAGGGCGGACCCAAACAGGAAGAAACAGGAGATGAAAATCAACATTTCGTCCGATATTGTATCAGTTTTATTGCTGCAATATTTCCGTTCCCCCCATTTGGTACAATCTCTGATATGCCCGCGCGCATGAAAAAAACGAGCGGATGGGTGATCCGTGCTGCCATGATGATCATGTGGGGATTGATCTCATGTGCGTCTTCCTCGGATCTCCATCCTTTTGATGACAGCCTGGTGAATTCCACGCTGACGCCCTTTCAACCTCGGGCATCGAATGACGGAATCCTTTCGGGATCCACCGATGCCAAAATGCTGGCAGGCGCAACGTTCACACCGTATCCTACCCGAAACGTAGCGGCTCAAGTCTCGTCCAACTCGATCCAGGTGATTTCCACCCCGGGCGGGTCGAGCCTGGACACCAGTCTGCTTTCCACGTTCAATCCCTTGACCGGCCTGCCAATCAGCGACCCCACGTTGTTGGAAAGGCGACCGATGGTGATCAAGGTGGCGAACGCGCCGGATTACGTCCGTCCGCAATCCGGCCTGACCCTCGCGGATGTGGTGTACGAATATTACATCGAGTGGGGGGATACGCGTTTCATCGCCGTCATGTACGGGAACGATTCCCCCATGGTGGGTCCGGTCCGATCCGGCCGTTTTTTCGACGAGCACGTTGCCAGGATGTACAACGCCTTTCTGGTTTTTAAATTTGCCGATCCGCGCGAATATTCCTATTTGAAAGAGAGCACGCTGAACGAATTCCTTGTCGTACCGGGCAGCAGTTCCTGCCCTCCGTTTGTAATCGGTCCACAGAAACGGGATACATACAATAATATCTTCTTCGATACATCCAGGTGGGTATCCTGCGCAGCGCGACGAAGGCTGGATAACATGCAGCAGACCCTGCGCGGGGGATTCTTCAATGAACAATTGCCATCCAGCCCGTTGGTGGCCACGCGTGTGTATACCCACTATTCCCCTTACAGCTATAATTATTGGGAATATGAGCCCATCACCCACGAATATTTCCGTTATCAAGAGGCGAGGGATATGGTCAACGGCGCTCCTGAATCGTATGCCCTGCTCAATGATGCTCAAACGGGGATGCCTGTAACGGCGGATAACGTCGTGGTGTTGTTTGTCCCCTATGTCTTTTCCAGCCAGTTCGATGCCGAAGATGAGGTATACCACATTGATCTGATCGATTTTGGCAATGCGTATGTCTTTCGAGATGGCCTGGCGAGTCCAGCCGTCTGGACCCGGACCGACGAGAACCAGCCCCTGCTCATGACCCACCCGGATGGGGCGCCCTTTTTTCTGAAACCCGGACGAACGTTTTACGAAGTGATCGGAACCAGTTCCAGTTATTTGCACAGCGGGACGGAATGGAACTTCGATTTCGCCACCCCTTGAGGGAAAATCGAATCTGAAGGAATGGATTAAAATGAAATGGAAATCATACTTATGGCGGTTTCATGATTTTTGATCCGACCTTTCTCAGCAACTTCACGCTTGTCTTCACCGCATTTGGAGGGGCCTTCCTGGCGGCCTTGTGGGTGAGTCTGGTGGTGTGGACGTACCGGGATATTCGCAGTCGAGCCCGCGACCCGTTGGTTCAGTCCCTGGCGGCGCTGCTGGTGGCCGTATTGAACCTCCCCGGAGTGCTGGTATATTTGATCCTCCGTCCTCCACGGACGTTGGAAGAGGAATATCAACGAACGTTGGAGGAAGAAGCACTGCTCCAGGCCCTTGAAGATCTGCCCCTATGCCCGGGTTGTGAACGGCGGGTACGGGATGAGTGGCAGGTGTGTCCGAATTGTCATACCAAGTTGAAGAAGACCTGTCAGAATTGTTCCAGGTTGATGGAACTTCCCTGGAACATCTGTCCCTACTGTGGGACACCCGCGGCCGGAATGAGGGTGGAAGCCACCAGCATGGACGATGCCTTGCGTGGATTAAAGACCGCCGAAGAGGACGCTGAGGAAAATCCCAAACCGTAGATTCCGGCAACATCCATATATCCCTACTAATGAAAATTGAATCGATCCGTCTTCACCATATTCGCATGCCCCTTGTTGCACCCTTTGAGACCTCTTTCGGCCGCGAATCCGAACGGGAATGTATTCTGATCGAGCTGGAATCAGAAGGATCCATTGGGTATGGGGAATGCGTGGCTTCGCGCGATCCCGGATACAGCTATGAAACCAGCGGCACAGCCATCCATGTACTTACGGATTTTATTGTTCCATTGATCCTTGGATCCGATTTGGTTGACGCCGCGAATTTTCAGGCAAGGGTCCAGGGCATCCGAGGTCATCACCTGGCGAAAGCCGGCGTGGAGATGGCCTTGTGGGATCTGCTTGGCAAGCAGGATCGGAAATCCCTGAGGGAATTGCTGGGCGGAAAACGTTCGCGTGTGGAGGTTGGGGTGTCGATCGGCATCCAGGATTCTCCACAAAGCCTGGTGAAGCAAGTGGAGGAGTATGTTAAATCAGGATATGCTCGAGCGAAGATCAAGATCAAACCCGGCCGGGATGTGGAGGATGCCTCGGCTGTTCGCAGGCAGTTTCCCGACCTGCGCTTGCAGGTCGATGCGAACTCGTCCTACCAGCTGGAAGACGCATCGAATTTAAGACCCTTGGATGACCTGAAGCTGCTGCTCATCGAGCAGCCTCTCTCGGAAGATGACATATGGGATCACCATACACTTCAGGAGCATTTCAAGACACCGATCTGCCTGGACGAAAGCATCGTATCGCCGCGCCATGCGCGCTATGCCATTGAAATGAAGGCATGCCGCGTGATCAATATCAAAGCCGGCCGATTGGGGGGGTTGAGCCGGGCGGTGATGGTGCATGATCTTTGTCAAGCATACAATATGCCGGTATGGTGTGGGGGGATGTTGGAGACGGGCGTCGGACGGGCTTCCAATCTCGCGCTGGCGTCGCTTCCAAACTTCTCCCTGCCTGGCGACATATCCGCTTCGGACCGGTACTACGCGCGTGATATAACGAATGAGCGATTTGTCCTGAATTCAGATTCGACCATCGATGTTCCAAACGGCTCCGGATTGGGTGTCTCCATCGATAAAGCTGCCCTGGATAAATTTACACTTTCCATTGCGAAGTTTGTTGCACCGACATGATGGCTGAGAAAGCTTCCCGGCGAGTTTGTAATTCAATAGGTTTGAACTAAAGATTCGGAGAGCATCAGGTTTCAATTCCTGCTTGGCGGGCGGGAATGCTCATCTTGCCATGAAACTCAGTTCTAATACGTCCATTCCAAACATGACCTCATTTTTCCATGTTGCTTCTGTTCAATTCAGCAGCTTGTTTCTTGTATTTCTGATTATCCTTTCGGGGTGCCAGCCGGCCTTGTGGGGAGCACCTCCTCCACCGCCAACAGCTTCCATGGACACACCCTCAGTCACGGTCTCTCCGGTTCCCGTGATGTCTGAAAGCCCTACAATTCCTGTTCCAGCCACCGCATCCCCGACGTTGCCGGTGGTCGATGCCGCGCAGGTTTGGGTCAGCCCGGCCGTCCCGGAGGGCTTGCGTACATTGTTCCAAAACTGGGGATTTCGCCTGGTGACAGAGGGCAGGGAAGCCTCGCGATTGTATCTGGATATTGCCCAGACCGCGCCCGGTGCCTTGCACGTTTCCACCTGGGTCTATGCCTTAGTGGCGCCTTTCCCTACAGTGGCAGACCAGGTGACAACACAGGAATTGCTTTCTGCCTGGGCCGGCCAGCAGTTCGGTTCCTTTTCCGGTATCCCACTTCTTATGGAGGTCTCCACGCTGGCTGCCTTTACAGAATTGTGGGGTGATCCCGCGGAGGGAGTGGTGCGAATTGTCGAAGCGGATGATTTGCTTGAGAATGCCTGGGCAGGCATGCCTTCCTGGGCGATCATCCCCTTCGACCAGATTCAGCCCAAGTGGAAAGTGCTGAAGGTGAACGGACAATCCCCGATTCAGAAGTCCTTTGATCCCCTCATTTATCCATTGACCGTCCGTTACCGGTTGAATTGCATTAAACCTTGTGAACTGCCTGCCCAACCGGAGTTCTCGTTTACTAGAGCCTGTATGCAAAATCAGAGAACAGGAAAATTGAGGCAATGGTGATCATGGCGGCGAAGTTGGCGGCGCGTTTGTCGTAGCGGGTCGCAATGCGACGGAATTGCTTCAGGCGATTGATAAAA
>VGNF01000264.1 GCA_016866195.1 Chloroflexota bacterium
CGTTGAAGTTCAGGCAGGCGGCGATCCACTCGGCGCGCAGGGCGTCGGGGGAGGTGTCGGCGGGAGTCGCTGTCCGTGTGGCGGAGGCCCGCGAGGCTGAGTCCGCCAGAGGGTCCGTGCCCGAAGCGGTTTGTTCGTTCCACAAGTCCACCGCACGGGAGATGGAGAGTCCCTCGGTTTGTCGCGCCATCAGCCATTTGATCGTCTCGATGTCGCGCTGGGAATACAGGCGGTGACCGCCGGGCGTGCGCTGGGGCATGGGCATGCCGTAGCGTCGCTCCCAGGCACGCAGGGTGTCGGCGGCGAGGCCGGTTTCTTTGAGAACGACTTTCAAGTTAAAGGCAGGGGTGGCGCTAATGGACATGGGAGGCTCTCTTTCAATGATGAGAGCATTATACTCTTTGTCAATTATTTGTCAAGATTAAAAATGCAATATATTGACAAAATAGGAAATACATGTAGAATCACATTTCAAGAAGGAGAAAATATGTCCCAAGATACTTTCCGTCAAATTGCCAACCTGAGCAGCGTGGTCATCGCGCTGACCGTCAACATCCTTGCCTCCACCCTCCCGCTCAACGGGCAGAATACAGGCGAGATTTCTGATCGCTTTCTAGTGTACTTTGTCCCTGCGGGGTATGTCTTCTCCATCTGGGGCGTAATCTACCTCGGGTGGATTGTTTTCACCATCTTCCAATTACGCGCCGACCGGAAGGATGATCCACGTCTGCGAAATCTGGGCCACCTCTTCGCCCTCAGTGGAATCGCCAATGCCGCGTGGTTGTTCACCTGGCACTACAACCTGTTCGGCCTGAGCGTTCTCGTCATGCTCTCCCTCCTTGGATTGCTTATCGTCAGCTACCTGAAGCTGAACGTGAATCTCTCCTCCGTCTCGCGCGCGGAGTGGTGGTCCGTGGACCTCCCCTTCAGCGTATACCTTGGCTGGATCAGCGTCGCGACCATCGCCAACATCACAGACTGGCTCTACCTAGTCGGCTGGAACGGATTTGGCATCGCTGCGCCCGTCTGGGCGGTGATGATGCTCGCGGTGGCTTCGGTGGTTGGCGTGCTTATGGCGCTTACCCGAAAAGACGCAGCCTACCTGTTTGTCTTCGTCTGGTCGTTCGCGGGGATCGCGATCAAACAGGTCTCCGCGCCGATGGTGGTGACGAGTGCGTGGGTTGCGGCTGCTGCGATGCTGATCCTGGCCGGATATAGTCTCTTGCACCGCAAGCCAGCCTGAAAACCCCCATCTCCTTTTCCGAGCGGACATGGTTTCCCTCCATGTCCGCTGATAATTGCGAATATAATTCATCCATGCGGGCAGTGAAATTTCTTCCACACTTTCCCGGGCACATGCACTTCCCTTGCGCCCGGGCTGATTGAGGTCACCTGTATGCCATCCATTCGGTATCTGGCCTTGGGCGATTCGTACACCATCGGTACATCGGTGGATGAATTGGAACGCTGGCCCAATCAACTGGCGGAGCAATTGCGCACAGAAGACCTGAAGACCGATGTATCCCTTATTGCCCATGATGGCTGGACCACGCAGGAACTCTGGCAGGGTATTCAAAATGAAAATCCAGCGCCTCCGTATGATCTGGTCTCCTTGTTGATCGGTGTGAACAATCAATATCGCGGATACGATATCGAAGACTATCGGGAGGAGTTTCGTTTTCTGCTTGGGAAATCCATCGAATATGCCGGTGGCGTGATCGCCCGAGTGTTTGTGGTTTCCATACCGGATTGGGGCGTCACCCCCTTTGCGGAAGGACGCGACCGGGAAAAGATCACCCGTGAGATCGATCTCTTTAACAAAATCAACGAGCAAGAATCCCTCAGAGCCGGCGTTCCGTATGTGAATGTCACACCAGTTTCGCGGCAGGCGGCCGGGGATCCGTCCCTGATCGCAGCAGATGGCCTCCACCCGGCAGGTGCGATGTACAAATTATGGGTCGCGCAAATCCTGCCCGTCGTCCTTCCGCGCCTAAAGTAGACATTCTTCGTTTCAGGAGATTTCATGGCTCGAATAAAATCCATCCATCATGTTGCCGTGGTCGTAACGGATATGGACAAATCGCTCGCCTTCTGGCAGGATGCGCTGGGATTGAATCTGGCGGAAGTTAGGGAGGTGGTTGAGGAAGAATCAAAGGTCGCCTTTCTGCCGTTGGAGGGGGCGGAGGTCGAACTGGTCATGCCGACGACCGGTGATTCCGGGATTGCGAAGTACCTCGCTAAACGTGGCCCCGGAATGCATCATATCTGCCTGGAGGTGGATGATATCGATGGAGTGCTTGAACGATTGCGGAAAAAGCAAATGCGATTAATCAACGAAAATCCGCGCCAAGCGGCAGACGGCCGCCGTTATGCCTTCATTCATCCGGAATCCACTGGAGGCGTTCTGGTGGAACTTTATCAGGTTTAATAATTAAAGGATGTTCTTGCAGTTTTTTGTGAGTTTTCGCCTGCGATATGATTGCATTTGGTCGTAACCCACGTTGAACAAGATTCGGCCCCTCCTGTCGCATGAGTGCGGACTCGTTCCAGGAATTCCCGTAGTCGTCGGTGTCTCAGGGGGGCCGGACAGCTTGTGCTTGATGGATCTATTGTCCCAGTCGGGATATTCGATCGTCGTAGGCCACTTCAACCACCAACTCCGGCCCGAGGCGGCTGAGGATGCACAAAGAGTAGAAGCCGTTACCGCCCGTTTTGGAATTCCCTTTCGTGTTGGCACTGCGGATGTGCGTGGTCACGCAGAATCCTCGGGGATTTCCATCGAAGATGCAGCGCGCCGCTTGAGGTATCGATACCTGTTTGCTCTGGCGCATGAATGCAAGGCGCAGGCAGTGGCTGTGGGTCACACCGCCGATGATCAAGTGGAAACCGTGCTCATGCACATTCTGCGGGGCAGCGGTTTGAATGGCTTGCAGGGTATGGCATGGCGGGTGGTGCTGAAGGAATTTGATTCGCATATCCCCTTGGTGCGTCCCATGCTTGATACATGGCGATGGGAAATCGCAGCGTATTGCGCCTCCCATGACCTGGAACCCGCGTATGATCTTAGTAACGAATCGCTCGAATTCACCCGCAACCGGATCCGGCATTTGTTGATCCCCGTGCTGGAGGAGTACAACCCGAATTTCCGCGAAACGCTGCTTCGCTTGTCAAAGACAGTGCAAGCTGATTATGGAATCTTGCGGGAGGTTGTCGAGAAATCCTGGCGGGATTGTGTGCTCGCTGTCACTCGCGAGCTTGTAACATTTGATGCAGACCGCCTTCTCGGTCAAGCGAGAGGAATGAAGCGGAATTTGATCCGACTGGCGATCCTGGAATTATCTCCCCAAACAGATGTGAAGTTCTCCACACTGGAACGCGCCTGCCAGTATCTGGAAGATTCAACTCAACGGTCTCCCCAGGATCTTCAGAACGGGTTATTCCTTTTTCTGGAGGCTTCCCGCGCTTACGTCGGGCGATCCAGAACCTCCCTGCCGGTAGACTTCTGGCCTCAGTTGGCTGAAATGGATTCGATCCCCCTTCCTGTGCCCGGCGCATTTGACCTTGGAAGCGGATGGACGATTACGACCGAGCTGTTGCCGATCGAGGAGGTGGTGCGTGAGCACGTGGAACAAGAGGAAAATGGCTTTCAGGCCTGGCTGGATGCCGACACGCTGTCAGAGGAATTGGGATTGCGTACTCGACGGGACGGGGATTCGTTTCGGCCCATGGGTTTCGAGGGACATTCACAAAAATTATCTGATTTCATGGTGAATGAAAAGCTGCCGTTCCGGGCGCGCGATCGATGGCCGCTCTTGTGTGATGGAAGCGACATTGTGTGGATTGCGGGATATCGCCTGGCCCATCCATTTCGGTTGACGGAATCCACGCAGGAAGTGATCCATGTCTCACTATTCCGCCAACGTTCAGAGGGGAAATCCTTCGTCGAGGGCGGCGATCGGACTTAATTCGAATCCCCATTCAGTTGTTTGAGTTTAATGAACAACTCACGCCATTGAATCTTGGAAACCCCCAGTTTCTGGCGTATCCTATCCGGCTCCAGGCCGGATTGATAATCGCGCAATGCACACGTCCAGCGGCACATGTCGAAGGATAGATGTTTTCGCAATCCGGCTTCCTCGCCGATATCCTCCAGGAGGTATTCGAGCCGGCGAGGCGACCAGGGAAACAGCTGGTCCACAGGCTGATACTGAGCGACATACTCGTTGAAAGCTTCTGTCCAATCTTCGTCAAGAAGCAGTTTTCGCTCCTTGTAGCGGTTGGCGGAGCTGGCATATTTGATGAATACGAGAGGTCCGCCTTTCGAGTTTTGATCGATGTGGTTAAGGTGGATTCCCAAACACTCGCTTTTCTTGATCCCGGTCGAAAGCAGCAGCAGAAGCAAGGTATAGGGTCGGGCATCCGCCTTTTTTTCCCTGCGATGGCGGTCTGCCGCGAGCAACACCGACTGATATTCCTCCTCTGTCAGCACCTGGGGCAGTGGACTGAGCGCCGAGCGTTGGAGCACCTTCTCGGCAGGATCCGGATGGATCGTCCCATGTTGATGCAGCCATCGAAAGAAGGATTTGATGGACGTAATTCTTCGGGAAAGAGTCTTCGGGCTGCAAGGAACATCACGTTCCTTTTCCATCCAGGTAAGGAATTGATTGAGGTCCTCGGTGGTCACCTGCCCGATCATCCGGCCTTCCGGCAGGTATTGATCGAGCAGGCGGACATCCGATAAAAAGGCCTTGACCGTGTTGGGTGAGCGGCTTTGATCGAGGAGATACATTTCCCATGCTGAAATCGCCATGGGTAAGACACTCTTGGATGTGATATGGGAGGAAGGGGAGCTTTTTGCCATTTCCTATCCTAACCTTCTCATGCCCAAACAACCCCC
>VGNF01000265.1 GCA_016866195.1 Chloroflexota bacterium
CCCCTGCTGGCTTTGATGTTGGCAGCGTTCCTGAAACGATGGAGCAATGAACGGAACTCATGCTTCAGTTCATTTCTGCTTGGGTTGGGAATTGGAATCTCCTTCCATGTGCAGCCTCCCATTCTGCTTGTTTTCCTGGGTTACATTGCCTTTGAAATTGGGTGGTGCAAAATGGACCGGAAGTTTGCGATGAGCGGCGCGCTGGCGCTGGGAGCCGTGCTCGCCTGTGTCCCATGGGCCTGGCGGAATTATGTCGTATTTCATGAATTCTTCTTCATTCGCAGCAACCTGGGGCTGGAACTGCGCATGGGCAAAAATAATCCGGGCGCTGCCGCAACCTATGCACAGATGGACAGAGATGGGCATTACTATCAACACCCTCGCCTTCTTTCTGCAGAAGCCCGCAAAGTCATAGAATTGGGTGAAGTGGAATACATGCGGCGGGCTCTTCGCGACGTATTGAATTGGATGAAGGAAAATCCAGAGGAATTCCTCAGGCTGACCTTCCTGCGGTTTGTCAACTTTTGGTTCATTCCTCAGAAACTTTCACCGGCTGCCATGTTCCACACCCTGTTTACGATTCTCGCAATGTTGGGCGTAAGGAGGATTTTTTCAAGCCTGTCGCTTCCCCAACGGATGACAATCCTGACCCCGTTGATCGCATACCCGCTCATCTATTATCTGGTCCCTTTTATGCCCCGCTACCGCATGCCCATAGACTGGATGATATTCATGCTCGCTGGTGTGGAAATCCGGCGCTGGATCGCCCCCGAGAGTCAGGCGCGAAAGTAGTCTGATCTGTCGGACAAACACGGAGGACATAGATGAAAACCAAGGCTTTGCTCTCCATGCTTTGGATGTTTGTATTGACCTGTTGCTCGAGCATACGAACTACGCCAACAAATCCAACGCAAACCATCACCCCCAATCAGCCCTCGGCCGCATCCACGCCACCTGTTCTATCAAACCGTGAAATCACTGCATGGCTCGATTCATATTTGACCGAGAGCGCTGCAAATTTGAATTTTTCAGGATCGGCGTTTGTTGCGCGGGATGGTCGCATTCTTCTGAACCAGGGCTATGGAGAAGCGGATCGGGAAAGGAAGCTACCAAACACAGCCCAAACGAAATACCGAATCGGTTCGCTGACGAAAGAATTCACCGCAATGGCAATCCTCATTCTCCAAGCCCGGGGACAACTCGATGTGCGTGATCGTGTCTGCATTTATTTTTCAGATTGTCCATCCGCCTGGGAGAAGATCACGCTTCATCATCTCCTGACACACAGCTCTGGAATTCCAGATTACTACAGTTCTTCCGATTGGGAGCCCTCGGAGCTTTTGTCGATGTCCCCATCCGATATCATTGCACGCTTTACAGATAAATTGCTGGATTTCGCGCCCGGTCAAGGTTGGACCTACAGCAACTCGGGCTATATCGTTTTGGGCAGGATTATCGAGCTCGTCTCCGGCAAAACCTATGCGGAATTTCTCCAGGAGAATATCTTTTCCCCTTTGGGAATGACCGATAGCGGATATCTCGCTGATTTGGAAGGTCTGGCTCTCGGATATGCCGATGGAGACACTGTTGTGCCGTCTGTCGAGGATGTGTCTGGATTGTATTCGTCGGGCGGGCTGTATTCCACGGTTGGGGATCTGAATCGCTGGGAAAAAGCTTTGTCCACCGATGTATTGATCCCAAACAGTTTGCGGAAAGTAATGAGTACACCCTATTCAGCAACGTCTTTTACCAATGAATATAAGTATGGCTATGGTTGGTTCGTAGGCAAAACAGCAACCCATCAGATGGTTGGAAACATGGGCAGAATTGAAGGATTCACATCCCTCAATTTCTATTTTCTCGAGGATAAGGTCACCGTGATCGTTCTATGCAATCAAAGGGATGTCGTTGTTCATAGCATTGGCGTCCAGCTGGCTTCGATTGCCTTTCAATAGAAGGTGGAAATGACGCTAAATGAAAACAAACACTCGCGAGCCTATGGGATGGGCGCTGGAGTCATTGCCCTCCTTCTTTTTGCCTACTATATTTATACCTGGCGAAACGCAATCAACTTCATAACCGCCATGGATGCATGCTCGAAAGCTTTCTGCGACTTCGCCTCTTTCTACTACCCCATGGGAAAAGAGATATTCCACATGCGATTGCCTGTGCAGGGCTTTGGCTACTCTCCCTTCATCGCCATTTTGTTTTCCGTAATTCCTCCATTCGGGCTCAATACTTCGCTCATTCTCTGGGGAATTCTGCAGTTCGCCTCCATCATTCTATTTCTCCTCCTCTTCACCCGCCTCGTTCCATCGGGACGGCTGACTCAGCTTCTGTTCATATTCCTCGCCTTGTCCTCCTTCCCGCTCCTGCACACCCTCGCATGGGGACAGGTTGGCACCTTCACAGTAGTGGCCATTCTGGGAGCTCTGTTTTTCCACAAGCGTGGTCATCGACTGACTGCCGCCGTCCTGCTTGCCTTTGGTCTCAGCTTCAAGTTCTTTCCCATCATCTTTCTTTTGCCGTTCATCCTCCGTCGTGATATTCGCTTTCTCCTCCTCGCTGCCGCGGCGTGCAGTGTATTCCTTATCGTTATTCCCGCCACATTGCTTGGCATTGACGATGTGATCCACTTCTACGCTGCCCTGCTCAATTCGTACCGCCATTTTGATTGGGTCACCACAAACTACAACTCACAACACTTCCCACACGTACTTCTGCGTTTGATCTATTCATTGGGATTTGACGCAAGCGAATATCTTCCCCTCTTCCGATGGATTGGATACGGCGTCGCAGTTGCCAATGCGGGATTACTCTATCTGATTCAGCGCGCACGCTTGTCACATGCCAATCTATGGAGCTTCCACATCCTCTTCCTGACGATCCCTTTTATCCTACCCACATCCTGGCCTGTCGACCTCGGTTACATCTCCTTCGCACAAGGTCTTCTCACCTGGCACATTCTTGAGGTAAAGGAATCTGACACCTTCGCATCACGACTTCCATCCCTGCTAATGTTGCTCGCTTCCATCGTTGTCTCCAATATTTGCTTCTTCAATTTTCTCAACGACCACATCCTTTTTGGGAGGTTGGGCTTCATTTTTTGGTCCAACCTGTTCCTGCTGGCAGCCTCGTATGCACAACTCCTGCCGATTGCCTTGCCGCAGATTCGCCCGAAGCTTGTGACAACCTGCTGCCGGGCATGATAGTTGGCACGAAAATGGTAACGCCCTACCAAGAAATCTTCAACCTGAAAGGAAATCCAATGAACATCTCACAAATGTATATTGCAGCGGCGATCATTGCTTTGGCAGTGATTGCAGTTCTTGTTTTCCTCCTGAACAAGGATAAAACAAGAACCAGACTCACTCCATTGGCCGGCCTTGCCTTCGTGTTCGTGCTGGCAGGGATTATTTTTGGTGGGAACCGGCTGATCGGTTACGGCTTGATGGGAGGTGGAGTCATCCTTGCGATTGTGGATATTGTCATCAAGTCAAAGAAAGGAGTATGACATGTCTAAAAATGAACGAAAACATCGGCAGGGGTACTGGATGGGAATCGGAATCAGCATCGGCATCGCGCTTGGCGCCGCGTTTGGTCCCATCTTCGATAACTTTGGCGTGGGGATCGGAATTGGAGTCGCCATAGGCGCAGGAATCGGTTCTGCATTGGAACAGAGACACAAGGATGAGTTGCGTCCACTTACCGAACAGGAGAAAAAGCGACAACGCCGGGTCATCCTCATTGGGCTGGCGTTGACGACCCTACTGGTTTTCGCTTCCATTCTGCTCTTGTTTCAAACGAAGAGATAAACAGGCAGATTGCCAATCCTTATAATTGAAATGAGGTTGACTTGCCCCCGTACTATCGCGTCCACCGATTTGACCTGAGCATACTTGCCAATCAAAGCAAAGCTTTGGTCGTGGAAAAAGAACCAATCTTTCAAGATCGTCGAGCATGGACGGCATGTGCTCCACTTCCAGATCACCACGGCGCTGGCACTTTTCACAATCGCCCTCCTGCTCATTCGTTTCCCTCCCTTGATCGTCCCCATTGGGATTTATGCCCCATTCGCGATGCAAGATTTTCCATACTTCCTTCTGGCATCCTTGATCCTTATCGCCTTCTTCTGCTTGTACCAGGGTGTGATCAATACATTTCGGGCACATTCGGGGAGGCAATTCCGCTATGAATTGAGCATACCTTATGTGAAGTGATTCGTCCTCGGATTAGGGAAATTTTAAAAACACCAGGGGGCAGAAGTGGAGAAGCCTGATTTCAGCCAAGTTCCCTCTCCGCAGCGAGCAGGGCAAGCACCGCCTCACCCTTCATAACCTGACCGTAGGATTTCAGCGCAGCCAGAAAAGCCTTGTGAACGTGGTCTGCCGGTATAAGCATGTCTCCGTACGAAAGATCTCGTGTAGCGCACGCGTCTTCGATCACGATCACCTGAAATCCGAGGTCTGCGGCGGCGCGGGCAGTGGCATCCACACACATATGGGTCATCATGCCGGTGATCACCAGCCGTTCGACATCCCAGCCCCGAAGCATTTCGAGCAAATTCGTCTCCCGGAAGGAGTTGGGGAAGTGCTTGTACACGATCGGCTCACCCTCGAAGTGTGCGACCGAATCGTGAATATCCGTGCCGCGATCGCCTTTGATGAAGAAAGTCGCATCCGGCTTCAAGGAGATGTGCTGGATGTGTATGTGGTGCCCGCCATGCTCGCGGAAGCACTGCAAGATCAAATTCGCCTTTTTGGCCGCCTCAAGCGGATTGACCAGTTCCATTTTTCCGCCCGGAAAATAATCCTTCTGAATGTG
>VGNF01000266.1 GCA_016866195.1 Chloroflexota bacterium
CAAACTTTCTCATGGTGGATCAGCGATCGGCGCGCGTCCCCGTTGAAAGTCTCGAAGGGAAGTTTGCGTGTCATGGCTGCATCGTGATTGCCGAGCATGCAGGTTAGGTTGGGGATCTCGCGCACTTCTTCCACGACCGCGTTCGGGTCCGGGCCATAGCCGACCAGATCACCCAGGCACAGGGTCTGAGCCACACTTCCGGCATCCTTCAATACCGCCTCCAGGGCGGTGTAATTGGCATGGATGTCGGACATGACCAGAATACGCATGCTCACTCCAGGAGCCGGGCGGTGATGTCGATGATTTTTTCCGCCACTTCGGCCTTGCTCATGAGTGGCAGCGATTCCTTGCTTCCGTTTTCAAATATCAATGTAACGCGATTTGTATCCACGGCGAAGCCTGCATCCCTTGCGGAGATGTCGTTGGCGGCGATCAGATCCAGTCCTTTGGATTTCAGTTTTTCAGCGGCATTTTCGATCAGGTCGCGGCTTTCTGCTGCGAAGCCGACCGTAATGCGGAACCTTTTTTTTCTGGATTCTGAACTGGCGACCGTCTTCAGGATGTCCGGCGCCGCCTCGAGTTCTATTTGGGGAATACCATCGCGCTTTTTTAATTTATCCGTGGCGGTGTGCTTCGGGCGGAAGTCCGCCGCGGCGGCGGCCATGATCAGCGCCTCCCCGCTCTCGCTCAGAACCGCATCCAGCATATCTTGCGTGCTGAGCACATTGATTACGCGCGCACCAACTGGAGAGGTCAACGAAGTCGGCGAGGTGATCAGGCATACTTCCGCTCCGGCATCCAGCGCGGCCTGAGCGAGAGCGTAGCCCTGTTTGCCCGAGGATCGATTGGTGACCACGCGCACCGGGTCGAGTGCCTCCTGCGTACCGCCTGCAGTGACGACCACCTTTTTTCCGGCCAGCTTCCCTTTTCTTCCCAGTACGAGGCGGATGTAGCCGATGATCTCCGATGGTTCGATCATCCTTCCCTTGCCGGAAAGGCCGGAAGCGAGGTGCCCCTCGGCCGGTCCAACGACGGTGACTCCGCGTTTCATCAACGTTCTTAGATTGTCCTGGGTTGCCGCAGCTTCGAACATGCCTCCGTCCATGGCGGGAGCAATCATCATCGGGCACTGTGCCGCCAGCGCGGTCACTGTGAGCAGGTTGTCCGCTGTCCCATGCGCAAGTTTCGCAAGTGTGTTTGCAGTGCAGGGGGCGATGATCAGCAGGTTGGCCGAGTGGCCGAGACCGACGTGCAGCACGTGCGCCTCGTTTCCCCACAAATCCTGATCGGTATAGGCGCGACGGCCGGTGACCGATTGGAAAGTGAGCGGACTGATGAATTTCTCCCCCGATCCGCTCAGGATCACATCCACGAACGCTCCGGCCTGCATCAACTTTGACGCCAGATCTGCGGACTTGTACGCCGCGATCGATCCGGTGACTCCAAGGAGGATTTGTTTTTCGGTAAGGACGGACATACGGGATGATTATACTTCCAAGCCTATCGCTTCTGAGCGGGGAAAAGGCGTTTGGGACAAATGGAGGATCGTTGCAATAGACGACTCGCTTCGAATTATCTCCTGGTCCAGCGGGCGTGCAAAATGGGACTGCGGGGCGAAGTCTTCGTCCAGCAGTCCCGTAATAATCATCTGAGGGGATGCGGTTATGAATATGAGGCGGGATTTCTCACGATTTCCCAGCGGCAGTTTCCGCGCTATTTCGCGTACTCCGTAGCTCTTGTCTCGCGGATCACGGTCACACGGATCTGGCCGGGATACTGCATGGTTTCCTCGATCTTCTTGGCGATATCCCGGGCGAGGCGTGCGGAGGACAGGTCATCGATCGTTTCCGGTTTGACGAGGATGCGCACTTCGCGGCCGGCCTGGATGGCGAAGGCCTGCTGTACCCCGTCGAAGGACATGGACATTTCCTCGAGCGAGCGGATGCGCTTGATATAGGCTTCGAGGTCCTCTCTGCGCGCACCGGGTCGTGCACCGGAGATGGCGTCCGCCGCCTCCGCGATGACCGCCTCCACCGTCTCCTGGTCGACTTCGTGATGGTGCGACCCGATGGCGTTGACCACCACGGGATGCACGCCGTAACGCTTGCAAAATTCCGAGCCCAGGCCGGCGTGTGTGCCCTCCTGATTGTGGTCCATGGCTTTTCCGATATCATGCAGGAAGCCGCCCTGTTTCGCCCATTCCACATTTGCGCCGATCTCTGCCGCCAGTATCCCTGCCAGTTTCGAGACTTCCACCGCGTGCGCCAGCTGGTTCTGACCGTACGATGTGCGGAATTTCAGGCGTCCCATCATGCGCATCACTTCAGGATGCAGGCCGGTGATATTGGCGTCGTAGGCTGCCTGCTCCCCGGCTTCGTTGATGATCTTTTCGACCGCCTTGGTCTCGTCCTCCACGATCTTTTCAATGTGCGCCGGGTGAATGCGTCCGTCCAGGATCAACCTGGCCAGCGCCCGGCGACCGATCTCGCGGCGCACTGAATCGAAGCAGGAAATGGTCACGGAATCCGGCGTGTCGTCCACGATCACATCCACGCCGGCCGCCTGTTCGAAAGCCTTGATGTTTCGTCCGTTGCGGCCGACGATGCGGCCTTTCATTTCCTCGTTGGGCAGGGTGACGACGGCGCGGGTCACTTCGGCCACGTGCTCGGAGGCGACGCGCTGGATCGCGTCCGCAATTAACTTGCGGGCGCGCTTCTCGCCCTCTTCACGGGCTTCCGCCTCGATCTGGCGGATGATGCGCGCCATGTCGCCGCGCGCTTCCTTCTCGACCGCGGAGAACAATTCCTTTTTGGCGTCCTCCTGGGTCATCTGGGCGATTTGCTCCAGGTTCTTCACCTGTTCTTCATAGAGCTTTTCGATTTCGTTTCCGCGCTTGTCGATTTGGGACTGCCGCTTGTTCAAGGCTTGTTCTCGCTGTTCGATCTTGTCGAAGCGGCTGTCGAGCTCGGAACGGCGTTTATCCAACCGTTCGGTCTCACGGTTCATCTCGAGGCGGCGTTCCTTCATCTCCGATTCCGCCGCCTGAACAATCTTGGTGGCGTTATCCCGGGCGCCGCTTTCGATCAGGCGCGCCTGGGTGTTTGCCGCCTTGAGAATGTCGTCGGCCTTGTCTTGCCGGGCTTTGACAGCCCGCTCGGCCTGAAATCGATGGAAAAAATATCCCGCCGCAACGCCGATGATCAGCGCCAGGATGTCTATCAAAATGTTGAACGGATTCATGTCATATCCTCATCATCGATAGGATTGCCTTCTGTGTGCGTTTCCTTCCAGACACGGGTCACGGTGTCCATGACGACGGAGTGGGGGAAGCCCCGCCGGGCCAGGTGAGCGGACATTTTCTCCCGAAACCCTGTCCAATCCAGGGTGCGAAACCGGCGAGCGCGTTTCATGGCGGCATCGTAAGCCAGAGCGTCTTCATTCACTTCCCTCAGCGCGGTTTGAATCGCATCGTCATCCAATCCCTTCCGCTGCAATTCCATCCTCAGGGCACGGCGGCTGCGCGGGCGGAAGGTGCCTCGATTTTCGACCCATGTTTGTGCAAATCGTTCATCATTGGCCATCCCTTCCTCGCGCAGCCTGGCGAGCACATGGCCGATCACCGGGTCCGGGTATTCGTGCTTCTGAAGATTCTGCCGGATTTCCAATTCGGAGCGGTCGCGGTAGCTTAGGAGGAGCAGGGCTTGCTGGTAGGCTCCTTCGCGTGCATCCTCCAGCTGCAATTGATCGACCATCTCATTGTTTATCTCTTGGCCGGTCGTCAGCCGGGCTGCCACAATTCGATTCAAACCGAAGGCGAATTCCCCATCGAGGTGAATGTTCACCCGCCTGTGGTTCCGTTGAGGTTCAATGGCAGTGATCGTAGGCATTAAGCCGACAGCCGAGCTTCCGCCCCTTTCAGGTCGGCCTCGGCTGTGGAAAATGTCTGGGTTGTGCGACCCTCGCCCGCGAAAAGGCTGCATCGCGGGGAATGTGTCAGATCACGTGACGTGTCTCCGTCACGTTCGGCACTTGGTGGTTAAGGTGAAGCCGGCAGATTTCTCAAAAACTCTTCCTAGAACGTGACTTCACAAAATAACTCCCAAAACCAGGGGAGGATCGTGCGCGAATAGTCCAGTCAGTTTCAAGCCAGGCCGTTTGCACGGCGGAAGATTTTCTCTCGATCCTTGTAACGATCGCCATTATACTTGAAATTCATGATTCGTTAACCTTGCACTTTCATGCGCGCAGGATGTTAAGATTCAGCAAAATCGTGACAAATGGAACTATTGGATTCGCAGGAACCATGGAATAATCTGCGGGTATTTATACCTTTGGAGGAAATATGGCAAAGTTTACAAGGGAAGATGCGCTGGAATACCACCGTTTAAAAGGAAAACCCGGCAAGGTGGCGATCGTCCCCACGAAGCCGATGGACACTCAAAGAGACCTGAGCCTGGCATACTCACCCGGCGTGGCGGAGCCCGTCCTGGAGATCGAAAAGAACATCGACGATGCGTATGAGTACACCTCCAAGGGAAATTTGGTGGCGGTAGTGTCAAACGGCACCGCGATCCTGGGTCTGGGCGACCGCGGGGCGCTGGCCAGCAAACCCGTCATGGAAGGTAAGGGCGTGCTTTTCAAGAAGTTTGCCGATATCGACGTGTTCGACATCGAGGTCAACTCTCACGATCCGGATGAGATCATCAAAGTCGTGGCGGCAATCTCACCGACCTTTGGCGGGATCAACCTGGAGGACATCAAGGCGCCGGAATGTTTTTATATAGAAGAAGAACTCAAGCAGATGCTGGACATCCCGGTAAAA
>VGNF01000267.1 GCA_016866195.1 Chloroflexota bacterium
TGTCCCATGTGTGCGCTGGACTTCACGCCCGGTAAAATACACCGAGAAACCGGCGATTGCGGAAAGGATCCCCAGACTGGCCATGAAATTCCGGTCCGTGACGGCAAGCAACAGGGAGAGGAAGCCGGGGAAGATCGGCCGCATGGCGGAAAAATGGGAGATCTCCCATCCATTCAGAATGCGCAGGCCGTCGATGTAGTAATTGGCCGCATCCGCCAGGGGGATCAGACCATTGAACAAAACGGATTGACTCTTACCCGAGGCCCAAACACCGGCCAGAGGCAGGGCAAAGAGGGATAGGACGCCGGTGACCGCGATCAATTCCCCAATTCGCCCGGGGATTCGCAAGAGGAAATACAACGCCAGCGCGGTCGACGGGATCACCAGACCGAAGCCGGTCCGCATGGCCATGCTCAACGGACGCAGGAAATTCGGGTTGCGATTCACCAGGATCAGGCTGAACACAAGGATCGAAAGGGCGAAACAAATCCCCTGCCAGAGAAGGGGATGGATTTTCTCAATGAACGCCGGGAATTTAGATTTCATGGACGGAACAAGATTATACCTGTTCAAAGTCCGCAGGGAATGGAAGGGGTATTTGACCCATTATTGACAGGTATCACTTGCTTGATAAGCTGTGGGCTGTCCCGTTTTTACAGCCCTCCCCCGTTGAAGGGGGGAGGGATTCTGGGAGAGGCCAAGTCTATTTCCCCAGTTTCTTTTTGAACGCCTCGGTCAGGGCTGGGACGACCTGGAACAAGTCGCCCACCACGCCGTAGCGCGCGACCTTGAAGATCGGCGCTTCGGGGTCCTTGTTGATGGCGACGATCACCTTCGCATTGCGCATGCCGACCAGGTGTTGAATTGCGCCTGAAACGCCGCAGGCGATGTACAGATCTGGCGAGACCACCTTGCCGGTCTGGCCCACCTGATGGGCATAGGTAATGTACCCGCCATCCACGGCTGCGCGGCTGGCTCCCACCGCGCCTCCAAGCACACCAGCAAGATCGGTGACCAATGCGAAGCCCTGCTGGGCGCGCCAGATCTCTGCTTGTTTTTCGTCCAAACCGTCCGGCGGCGTGAGCGAGGGATTGTTCGACACGCCGCGCCCGCCGGTGACGATGATGCCCGCGTCGCCAAGGTTCACCGCGACTTCCGAGGCGGAATATCCCTCGACGGTGGTCAGGGCTTCGGACTTGACCTCCACCTTGTTGACCTTGCCGGTCTTGACGGGTTCCTGCGCCGGTTTCGGGAAGGCGCGCCCGCGGATGGTCACCAGTTGGATCGGCGCAGAACAGGTCACCTTTTCGAGCAGTTTCCCTTCATAGATCGGACGCGTGGCGATAACCTTGTCGCCGTTCGCCTCGAGTCCGGTCACGTCAGTCAGTACGCCGCTGTTCAAGTCCATGGCCGTCATGGCGGTCAGTTCGCGGGTGCGCGCGGTCATCGGGAACAGGATCAGGTTTGGGTTGGTGGAGGAAGCGAGCGCCGAAAGGGTGGAGGCGTACACTTCCACGCGAAAATCCTCGAGCGCCGCATCGTCCGCGGCGTAGACTTCCTCCGCGCCGTGTTCGAATGCCGCCTTGATGATCGCGTCCAATCCCTTTCCAAAGACGATCGCGCTCACCGAACCCAGCGATTTGCCCAGTCCCAGTGCTTCCCAGGAGGCCGGCTGGATCTCCCCTTTGAAATGGTCGATGTAAACGAGGGTTTTCATAGCACTTTCTCCGCCAGGACCTTGTCGGCAAGTTGTTCGGCAATCTGTGCGGGGGTCTCTCCGCCGATGATCTCTACAACGGTCTCCCGCGCCGGCGGGGTGACGATTTCAAGCCGCTTGACAACTGTTTCGGGTGCAGCGATTCCGAGGTCAGCCAATGTCCACACGGGGATCTCGGCTTTGGAGGCTTTGCGGATGCCCATGAACGATGGATAGCGCGGCTCGCCGATGCTTTGGACGACGCTGAGCACCGCGGGCAGTTTGCCTTTCAGGGATTGCCGGCCCTCCTCGGTTACGCGCTCGATCTGCACGCTTCCCCCGTCGACCTTGATCTGTCCGGCCAACCCGAGCATGGGCCACCCGAGCGCGCGGGCGGTCTGGGCGGCTGTCAGCCCGGTGCCGTCATCCAGGGTTTGCCGGCCGAAGACGACCATGTCCGCATCGCCGATCTTCTTGACCGCGGCCGCCAGGACACGAGCCGCGCCGGCGGTATCGAGAATCGAAAGCGCCGGATCGGAGATCAGGATCGCCTGGTCCGATCCCATGGCGAGGGCATGTTTGAGCGCTTCCTTCGCCGATTCGGGTCCAATGCACACGGCGGCCACAGTCCCACCCAGGGCCTCCTTTTGTTGAAGCGCGCCTTCAACTGCATACTCGTCGAAGGGATTGATGACGAGCGGCGCCTCCCCCCATGTGATCTGCCCGTTCTCAGCCTTGACTTTCGCCTCCGAGTCGGGCACTTGCTTGATGCATGCAATGATTTTCAATGTGATTCTCCTTCTCGATATTGTATTGTTCGATGCTGTGAAACGTTTGCAGAATTATCCGGTTTCTGATTTTGATTTCGTTCTTGCAATAGAGTGTGGTCGCAGAGGGTGGGTTCGTGATTTCCGGGATCATTGGAGATCACAAGGTGGTCACCTCTCCGACGATCTTTCCATTTTCCAGGTCGAGGTCGCAGGCGTGCCCATTGATCGTGTATGTGGACAACGTGTAGTCGTCGTTCAATTTGACGCGCGAAAACAACGTGCGGGGATCGGGTTTCTCCGCCTTCCAGATGACGTCCCCATTCGCATCGAGCAGGTATAAATTGGATTCCTGGGAGGGGAACCCGGCGTGATGCTCGAGCACCACCTCTCCAGCCATGGTCTGGATCGTTTTTTCTACCTTGGTATGAAGTGGTTTGACGATCATAGAATCACATCTCCTGCCAGGCGGTCAAGTGCGGTAAATTAACCCTGCCAGATTTTCTCGTCATAGGCGGGTGCTTCGCACCGTAGCGGTTTGTCTTCCCGCAGGCCCAGGGCGTAGCCGGATTGGATCAGGGTTTGGATTTCGCTCGAGCCTTCGTAGATCATCGCGCCCTTCGCGTTGCGAAGGAAGCGCTCGACGTCATACTCGTCCGAATAGCCGTACGCGCCGTGAATTTGAATTGCCTCGGTGGCGGCATTGAAGGATGCCTCGGTGGCGAATTTCTTCGCGAAGGATGTCTCCCGCGTACAACGTTTGCCGAGGTTTTTCATCCAGCCGGCCTTGAGGTACAGCAATCGTGCGATTTCATAATCCTGCGACATGCGGGCGATCTTTTCCTGAATCAGTTGATGATCTGCAATGGGCTTCCCAAAGGTCTTGCGTGTCTTTGCATAACTGACACTGGCTTCCAAACAGGAGCGAATGATGCCGGTCGCTCCGGAAGCGACGGTATAGCGCCCGTGATCGAAGCCGGCCATGGTAATTTTGAAACCCTCGCCCTCCTCGCCGATGCGGTTGGCGGCAGGCACCTTCACATCGGTGAAGGATATCCAGCCTGTGGCACCGGCGCGCACGCCAAGTTTTCCGTGAATGTCGCCGGTTTTCACGCCGGGGGAGTGCAGGTCAACGATGAAGGTGGATAGCCCCGTGGAGGTTTTCTTCGTGGAGGAGTCCGTTTTCACCGTCACCATTGCCAGGTCTGCCTTGGAGGCGAGGAGATCCAACATCTTCTCCCCGTTGAGAATGTAATTTTCTCCATCCTTCCTGGCCGAGGTGACCATGGCTGCGACGTCCGAGCCCATGCCCGGCTCGGTGAATGCGCCGCAGCCGATCTTTTCTCCCCTGGCGAGAGGGATGAGAAATTTCTGCTTTTGGTCCTCGGTTCCCCACTGGAAGAGGGTCATCGAACACAGGCCGGTATGGACCGACATCGCCACACGCAGGGAGGTATCGACCGCCTCGAGCTCCTCGCAGGCCAGGCCCCAGGCGATGTAATCCATGCCGGCTCCGCCATAGCGAACCGGCAGGCAGATTCCGAGAATTCCCAGTTCCCCCATGCGTTTGAGGGCAAAGGGGATCGGTTCCTGGCGGCGGTCATGTTCCTTAATGACGGGGGCGATTTCCTTCTGGGAAAAATCGCGCACCATCTTTTGGGCCATCTGTTGTTCCTGCGTCAGAGTGAAATCCATGAATCCGCCTCAGTGAAATTTCCCTAATTATACCCGTAGGGTGGGAAGAGCACCTTCCTGTGTTTAGGGGACAAAACTCACGTATACAATGAATGGTGTCAAGAGTAATTCATTGTTTTCCGCCCTTTCACGACCTGGGTGTGCCGCTCCTTCGCCGGAGGATCCAAATGGCACGGTACACCACCCATAAAACAATTCGCCCGACGCCTGAACCTGAGGCGTCGGGCGAATTGTCCGGGAGATAGGTCATTTCTGCTGGACTCCCATGTTCATGAGTTCCTCGGCATTGAATTGGCCGACCAGGAAATCTGCCGCGGCAAGGATCAGGAACAGAAATGTGACGGCGGCTGCAAGTACGACCATGGCTGACTCCTTTCTTTAACTACTTTAACCACTTCAGAGACAAATAGCTACATCCCCTAACAGTACTGTTAAGCCCGGGCTTTACAATCACGCAAACCATGGGCATAGACGGCTGAAGGCCAGCGAAAATTCCTGACCTCGTCCTCCTGAGCGACTCTGTAACATAAGCGGTGGGTTTTGAGAAAAGGCGAACTTCTTGTAAGATGGTGATTGAGAGATCGCCACAGACAAGGAGTTCGCCATGCCAATTGTTGTCCTCAAGCTGCCGGATGTCAAGCG
>VGNF01000268.1 GCA_016866195.1 Chloroflexota bacterium
AAAATGGTATGTAGCTATTCGCACCGGAATCCCTGCCCACCAAGCCAGTGGCAATCCCAGGACATTGCTGTCGAGGGTAAAGGTCTCGATTACATCGTATCGCTCTCGGTAAACCAGCTTCCATAACGACCACAAACCTCGTATGACTGACAAGCTTTTTTCAAGAGCACCCGCTCCGGCACGAAAGGCACATAAACAAATAATCGGGAAAGCATTGGCTTCTTGCCATTTTTTATGGAGACCCTCCTTGTCATAAATAAATGCAGCTGTCACAGTATGTCCCCGATCAATAAACCACCGAGCCTGATCCAGCAGGACCTTCTGAGCCCCGCCGGTTGCAATCTGGGTGCCGAGGAAAAGAATGGAAAGCGGGCGCATCCTCACCGGGGCTTGTCTAATACTTGCTGAAAGTATTCCAGCCGGGCGGTTTCCTTTTTCCGTTGATCCAAGCGGTGTGCGATTTTATCCCGTTCGACCCTGACGCCCCTCATCCCATAGCAAAAATCCCTTATGCGTCCCGCATTCTCGCGTATGTTCTCCTCCGTATTTGGCAATCGAAGCAGATACGGCAGATCAAGTCCCGCAAGATCAGTATCTTCATAGGCAATGATGGTGGGAATCCCAGCCAGAAGAGATTCCCTGACTTTTAAGGCAGACGCCTCCTGCATATTTTTCCTGTGCAAGGCTAGCGTTCCAAGCGCCACATCCGCTCCAGCTAAAATTCCTCCCAACCTCGCTCTCGGGACAAATCCATGAAGCCGGACATTGGAGGGAATTTTCATCTTAAGGTCCTCAATACAATATCCAACAATTTCCACCTGTAGATCAGGGCACAGAATGGCCAATTCAATGATCTTATCAACGCCATGCCAGCCAAAGCCCGGGCTCCCGGCAAAAACCAATACAGGGGTATCATTGTTTGGGGCCGGATAGGGCGCAAGATCACCCAATTCAATCCCATTGGAAATAACAAACAGCGGCGGTACGATCGCACGATTCTCGGGAAGCTGCTGTATTTCATGACTTGGAGAAATCACTGCTTTTGCCGAATTCAGCACCCAGCCTCTTGTAAGACGGTTCATCCAATAGAAAAACCAGCCGCGGTGCCGATACTCGTCGATATCATTGGTATTAATTTCAACTACAACGGGCGCCAGTCTGAAAATGTTCATCAGGGGATAGGCAAATAAACCATACCTCAAATACACAATATCCGGCTTGTAAACAGCAACAGCGCCCATCAAGTTACTTAATGCCATCGAGCGGGATACTTCTCGGAAAACAAGGCCTGCCAAGGGCCATTTGTCAAAGGAGCCGTAGGTGAACACCCGAATACCGTCAATTGGAGGATGATCCGGCGATAGCAAAAAAAGCTGGGCTCGATGCCCAGCCATTTCCCAACAACGCATTTGCGATTGGAATTTGCCACCCACCCCCCCATCCATCACCTTACTGTCAAGATGCAGGGCAACATAAGCAATTCGCATGGCACCCAAACCTTACGGATCGAATCCGCGAGCCTCACAAAAAGCCTGGCACCAGCCGGACATGATCATTGGCCAATAGGATCGACATATAAATTCAGGCGTTCACCAGAGCGAAACTCCTCCAGACGGTCCCGCCAACCTGCGGACTTGAACTTCGGGAATTTTGGCTGGCCATGCAACTTAGCCCATAGACCATCATATTCGCGTATCTTTCTTCGGTCCCGGCGTACCATTAATTCCCGCAAACCCAGCAGTTCCACGGAATTGAAGTTCTGCGAAATCACCGCAGTGACATTGGTGGCGTCACCAAGATCGCGCATGAATGCATCCAGGTCGTTGTTATATTGTTCCAGAATTCGATCCTTGTATGTGTAATACCATTCCGAGCCGGGATACGGTGTGGCAAAGAAGGGCTTGACGACCACCCCCATTTCATCCCAGGCATCCATGGCGTCATAGATGCTATCAAACCATTCGTCCGGAAATCCAATGATCTGATTTGGAATAGGTCGGATGCCATTATTAAGAGTCATGGCAATGGCTTCCTTATTCTGCCTTGCCGTGGTTCCCTTGCCAATGTTCTTCAACACCCTGTCGTTGAAACTTTCGAGTCCGTAGACCAGATGCGAACACCCGGCCTGCCTCATTAAGTTCAGGATTTCTGGATTGCACAAACTGGCGTGGCTGGTCCCCGACCAGTGAATCCCCTTCCCAATATCCCGTTTGGGATCAAAGGGCCGGCTCTCCCGGATGTGCGGAGGTTGTAGTCCGGCGGAGATCATTTTCTCGCATATCTCCCTGAGCCATGTGCCGCCGGTTGCGACATTCATGGTCATCAGGTTCTCATCGAAGAAGGAGATAAAGTCAATCGAATATTTCTCCTTCATGTATACTATCAAATTTACAATGTAATCCGGGCTGTGATATCGAATATCCCTTTCATAGGTAAAAACAACGTCGCGATTATTATCCCTCTCGTATACTGTCATATCCCCGGTCAATCCCAAATGGAAACAGAAGCGGCAGATCAGGGAACATCCATAACTGCTGTTGATATCAAGGCGTCTCTGGGCCATCATCCCCTCCTCGCTGAACAACGTCTGGCTGTTTGGGAAATACACCTCCTCTAGGGGGAACATTTCCCAGGCGGGATAGGGTAATTCATCCAGCTTGTACATTAATTCGCGCGGTGAATTCAGATGGGATTGCCCCTGAGCATCACGCCAAATCACACCTTTTACATCCTCCCAATTACGGTTACCATGCGCCAGGCGATCCAGGACTTCCGGCAACGTTTGGAATGCCTCACCAATCACCCCGAGATCCAGACGCGGCATCAGCTTCATGATGTCATGCGGCATGCTGGTGATGATTCCCCCACCAAGGATGACAAACGGATTAAACGGCAAACGCGAGATTTCCTCAAGCAAAAATTGAGTGTAGTTATAGGTGGTTGAAATTCCGCCTATACCGATCACATCCCAACGGTCAGCCTCCAAGACCCGGGCAACGTCTGCGCGAGATGGACGCCAGGCATTGGCGTCAAAAACCTGGACCTGGTACCCCTTAAGATCACAGATTTTAGCCAGCAATGCAATGCCATAGGGCACGTGCTTGGGGACATCTTCCATCCGAACCACAGGGTTGATGAACAGGATTTTCATGGGTTCACTCCAATATACATTGATTAAAGCGGGATACTGTCAATCCATGGTTGGGTAAAATACCTAAGATGGCGCGTCCTTCGCCGCGGCATCCTCCTCATCGCCTTTCCATAGAAACGTTTTTTCCTTCATAATGAAAGCAATGCTCCCGCCCAGCTTGGACAGGGCAGTTTTGTAATATTCCTGTTCGAGCAGTTTATCTGCCGGGATTTCTTCCTGGCTCGGGGCCACTTCCTGCGCAAGTTTGTAATTGCCCTTCAGGAACGACATGTCTCCTCCAATCATCATCCTAGTTTTCATACAGTGGATTTGTCTGCAAAATTTTCAAGGGTATCCCATATCACTCCATTGCCAAATAGAATACCCTCACCCGAACAGTTGTATGTCGTGCAATCCGCACGCTGAACGGCATCAATCATCGATTCCCGATACCAATAGTACACGGGATCAGTCAGATACATCGCCCCATTTTGGGGATTCTCAATCCGCAACAAAAACCGTTCCGCCTGCTCCATCGGAAGGTCACGAACAAATTCATAATACTGGGTGTTCACCACACTCGTACCATCCGGATAACCCAGATCCATGCCGACGATGGCAACCAGTTTGGATTGTAACACAGCATGAGCCAGCACCCAGGCTGCCCCTCCCCCATGACCCAGACCAGTCATGCAGGGAACCTCCTTGCGGGTCAACTCAAATACCTGCCGGGTATAACTTCCCGGTTGCGACCAGTCATCATAAAGCGGATTCCACCAGTAAATCTGCATACCCGACTCAAGGCACCTTCGGGTCACCTCGGGAGAGACCGAAGTGGAAAGTGCAGCACATATTTTTTTTCCGTAGCGGTTGACCATCTCAATCACCTCCTGGTTTCTGGCACGCTCGTTATCCCGGAAATGCGTATCGAGATCCTGTCGTTGAAAATAATCATCCTTCGGGCGTTCATCGAATTTTGTATCACCAAGCCACCGAACAATGCGATAGGGATGTGGGTCCAGGCTCAGGATGATATCCGGCACCACCTCCTCTCTCAGACAGGCCGCCAGGGTACCGTCACAACAAACCAGAGTCACTTTCTCCCGGATCTTCTTGAGCCGCGGGACAATATTCTGCCTTTTCAAACTGGGACCTGAGGCGACCACCACTACCTTGTCGCGCAATTGCGGTAGTGCCGCCGGCAGGTCCAATACGGACTGTTTTTTATGAGGCAGGTTCATCCTCGCATTTTCAATTCCAAGCGGTGCACGCGCCTTCAGAGTGTTTTTTGCAATAATGTCCTTGACCTCTTCCGGTAGCGCATCAAGTCGAATTGTCATTGACCTTTCCCTTCACAACCCGGGTTTTTCGATCGAAAAACGCACCGGCTTATCAAACTATCTCTGATCCATCAATATCAACTGTGCCAGATAAAACTCCCAGGCGCTGTCAACATCGATCGACCTCTCCGGCGGCATCACATAGGCCAGGGTACATCCGGGGTAGAACGTGTGCTGTTTTCTAAGGACATCCACTGCGATCATGTAGATAGCCCCGTTGGGCATATATAGTTCGCCAACAGATTGTCTGCGGTCCGGCAGGTTACCCTCGAACCATGGGACAAGCTCACCCTGTTCGTTGATGCTCTTCAGCCAGTGAGG
>VGNF01000269.1 GCA_016866195.1 Chloroflexota bacterium
TCTTTGTTGTGGATGAAGATGTGTACGGCAATGTTACGCCGGAGCGTGTGCCAGAGATCCTTGCACGGTATCACTAGCAAGGTCCAGAAAGAGCTGAGAGGTGACAGATGAAAGTTATCCGCTCAATGGTTCTAGTCTCCGTTGATCAAGCCAGTCTGGAGCATGGCGCGGAACAGGTGTTCCATGCGTTTCTTGAAGAGATCGAAGAGTTTGGATTGTCGGATCAGGTCGCGGTTTCCACGATCCGTGATGTTAGCATCCATGAAGATGTTCCGCTGGTGATCGTTTATCCTGATGCGGCTGTGTACGCCCCGGTCAAAGTAGAGGACGTGCATACGATCGTCGAGGAACATCTCTTCAAGGGCAACATCGTCCCCAGTTTGCTGGCGATGATGCACGAACTTGTGCCAGAAATCGCCTGGATGCGCGGCCGACGCGGGGCATTGCCGGTTCAAAAGAGAATCGTATTGGAACGAGCTGGCATCGTTGACCCGGGCAGTATCGAAGATTACATCCTTTACGACGGATTTCAGGCACTGGGAAAAGCATTAACCCGGATGAAGCCGGCTGAGGTGATCGCCGAAGTGGAAAAGTCGGGTTTGCAAGGCCGCGGGGGTGCCGGTTTCCCAACGGGCCGCAAATGGAGTTTCGTAGCCAGTACACCGGGAAGTCCAAAATATGTGATTTGTAATGCCGATGAAAGCGAGCCCGGCACATTCAAGGACCGCCTAATCATCGAAGGTGATCCGTTCAGCGTGATTGAGGCGATGACGATTACCGGTTATGCCATCGGAGCTCACCAGGGATACATTTACATCCGCGGCGAGTATCCGCTCGCCTATCAGCGTATTGAACATGCCATCGAACAGGCCGAGGCGCATGGCCTCCTCGGGAATCGCATTTTCGGAACGGACTTTAATTTTCATATTCATCCGCACGCCGGGGCAGGAGCATATATCTGTGGTGAAGAAACTGCATTGATCGCGTCGCTGGAAGGGAAACGCGGCATGCCGCGCGCGCGTCCGCCGTATCCCACGACGTTTGGATTGTTCGGCAAGCCAACGGTCGTAAATAATGTGGAGACGCTCGCCAATGTGCCCGCGATTCTTCGAAACGGCGCGGTCTGGTATCGTGATGTCGGATCGCCTAAAAGTACCGGAACCAAGGTGTATACGATTTTGGGCAACGTCAACTTTACCGGTTTGATCGAAGTCCCCCCCGGGATCACTTTGCGCGAGGTGATCGACATCTACGGCAAAGGCATGAAGAATGATAAGAGACTCAAACTGGTGCAGACAGGCGGTTCCAGCGGAACCATCGCGCCAGCCAGTTTGCAGGATACGCCGATGGATTTCGACTCATTCCGCAACGCGGGTGTATCGCTCGGCTCTGGAGCCTTGCTCGTATGCGATGAAGATACCTGTGTTGTCGATCTCGCAAAAGTCATTCTGCGATTCTTTCGTAACGAATGTTGCGGGAAATGCACACCCTGCCGCATCGGCACACTGCGTCTGTACGAGATCATGAATCAGATCTCGAAGGGGGAAGGGTCGTTGAGCGATCTGGCCGAGGTAAAGAAAATTTCGGAGGCCATGTCGGAGGTGTCCAACTGCGGTCTGGGTCAGACCGCCTCCACAGCCCTGCGCGACATCCTGAAATATTTCCGCGAAGAAGTCGAAGCGCACATCATCGATCGCGTCTGCCCGGTTGGGGCATGCCCCATTGCAATCCGTAAACCTGAATACCTTTCGGTTGCCTAATCGGCTGACGCACAACAAGGAGAAAAGCCATGATCAGTTTGACGATCAATGGACAGACAGTGGAAGTCCCGGAAAATACAACCATCCTCAAAGCAGCTGAACAGGCTCGGATCGTCATTCCAACCTTATGCCACCACAAGGATTTGACCCCCTACGGCGGTTGCCGCCTGTGTTCGGTGGATATTCATGGTTTGCGCCTGCCGGCGACGGCTTGCACGATGCTCGTTTCGCCGGGAATGATCGTAAGCACCGAAAGTCCCGCGTTGACCCGCTACCGCCGCACAATCCTGGAACTGTTACTGGTTCGTTTTTACGATGCGGGCTATACCCACATTGCAGGAATGCCGGCCCTCGACACACAATTCGCCCATTGGGTGAATTATTACGGCATTGATATGAAGAGTGCGATGGCAAGGAAACCGTTCCGCCAAATTGACGGTGATCCGAATCCGTTCATCTGGGTGGATAAGGGGAAATGCATCATGTGTACGCGTTGCGTGCGTGCCTGCGCCGAAGTCCAGGCTCGCTTTGTATGGACACAGGCGTATCGCGGCTACGACCTGCGTATCGTGTCAGGGTCAGCCACGACCATGATGCAGGCGCGTTGTGAATCCTGCGGCGCGTGTGTGGCACACTGCCCCACTGGTGCGTTGGATAACAAGATGTCCGTCAAACTCGGTCCGCCAGACCGTTTGGTGACAACAATTTGTCCATACTGCGGCGTTGGTTGTCAACTCGAGTTGAACATCAAGGATGATGTGCCGGGCGGACGCGTGCTACGCGTCACCTCCAACAGCAAAGCCCCAATTAACGGCGATCATCTATGCGTCAAGGGGCGTTATGGTTACGACTTCATTCATTCGCCTCTGCGGCTGAAGCGACCGCGCATTCGCAAATATATTCTTGAGGGAACAGCCCGGCCAGAAAACCGCGGTCCTTGGGTGGAAGTGGATTGGGAGTGTGCATTAGACGTGGCGGCGAAAGGATTGCGCAATGCGCGGGACAAGTACGGTCCACACAGTATCGGTCTGCTGGCTTCTGGAAAGTGCCTGAATGAAGAAAACTATCTCATGAACAAACTGGCACGTCAGGTGCTGGGCACCAACAACATTGACTGTTGCGACCACACCAGCCATGCAAGTACCGTGATTGGGCTTGAGGCCACAATGGAGTTGATCGCCCAGTCGAACTCGCTGGAGGATGTGGCCGGCCAGGCGAAATCCATTCTCGTGATCGGCTCGAATACAACTGAACAACATCCGATTTTCGGCGTGAAACTTCGCCGGGCGGTTCTGCATCGAGGCTGCAAACTGGTAGTTGCCCATCCAGATTTCATCAATATGTCCGAATTTGCAACCATACGGCTGATCCACAAGCCCGGCACAGAGGCGGCGCTGGTCAATGGCTTGATGTACATCATCCTGAAAAACGAATGGGAGGACCACGCTTTCATCGAGAAATATACACAGGGGTTCGATGAGTTCAAGCAAAGCATTGAAGGATTTACACCAGGCCACGTTGCAGATATCACCGGAGTTGATGAAAACGTATTACACAAGTCCGCAGAGATCCTGGCGAAGGAAAGACCAATGGCAGTTGTCTGGAGTGTTGATCTGACTCACCACTCCACTGGTCGTGTCAATGTCAGCAGCCTGATCAACCTTCAGTTGCTGTTGGGAAACCTTGGGGTGGCGGGAGGCGGCTTGATCCCGCTGCGGTGCCAGAACAATTCCCAGGGGGCCTGCGACATGGGCGGTCACCCGGCCTTCTATCCCGGTTATCAATCGGTGGAACTGCCTGCCACTCGCAAAAAATTCGAGGCGGCATGGGGAAAGGGCATTCCCACCAAGGCCGGTATGAATGCCATGGAGATGATGACTGCCGCGGCGGAGGGAAGGCTGCGGGCGTTGTATATCCTGGGTGAGGATCTGGTGGGTGGCGCATTGGATGGCAATCAATTGCGGCGCAGTCTGGGAAACTGCGACTTTGTGGTCTTGGAGGCAGTCTTCGAATCGGAAACCTCCCGTCATGCGGACGTGCTTTTACCTGGCGTCACCTTTGCCGAGAAGACCGGCACGTTCACGAATACCGAACGCAGGATTCAAATGGTGCATCATGCCGTCGCGCCACAGGGCGAATCCCGAGCCGATTGGAAGATCATCAAGGAACTGGCGCATCGCATCAAATCGAATGGTACAGATGGCCAATACACGCACGCTGATTGGGATTATGGCGATACGTCGCAGATCATGAACGAGATCGCCATGCTTACGCCGATCTATGCGGGCATAACGCATGAGCGCCTTGAACGTACGGACAACCTGCAATGGCCGGTAAAGAACCTCAGTCATCCGGGAACACCAACTCTATCGGTGGAGCATCTTCGAAATGCCCGGGGCCGATTTATCACCGCCCGGTATGACGAGGATGTAACTAGTGCCCAAACAACATGAAGATGTAGGGCAAAAGCGGCGAATTTCTGCCTCTTTTGCCCACCAATTTAAAGTTGTTTGGGTGCTAGTGAACCGAATTTGTAAATTGCGTGTGTTTGTTGCCTGATAGATAAATTAGGGTTGTTTTCATCCTGAGATAGGGTTTGCGACCACCCATTTTAAGGCGCCGGATGGATGATTTAGAAAAGATGTCTGCTGTATCCTAAAGAAGGGTTCTTTTGTTTATTTTCAAGGAGTCGCTGTGGAAACAAATCTTGTCATCGAAGTAGACCGCGTCTCCAGTCAACAAGTAGAGCAGTGCTACCACTGTCACAAGTGCACGGCGGGCTGTCCCATTGTGGGTGCGATGACCTACGGTCCGGATTTGCTGTTGCGAATGGTGTCGCTGGGGCAGACGGAAACCGTGCTTCGCAGCCGGGACATCTGGCTGTGCGTCGGGTGTTTCACCTGCGCCACGCGCTGTCCGAATGATATCGATATTGCCGCCATCATGGATGGGCTGCGTCGCATGGCGCTT
>VGNF01000270.1 GCA_016866195.1 Chloroflexota bacterium
CAAGGTGACAACGCTTGAGCCCCTGATCGGCAAGTCCGGCTGGATCTCGCTGTCGTTTTTCAGCGTGGAAGCGCTCGACCAGGCGGAAGACCACCTGATTTTCTCGGCCATCACCGACGACGGAAAACCATTGGATGAAGAAGTTGCGCAGCGGCTCATGACCCTGCCTTGTGTTTCCGCCCCATGCCCGCTACCGGAAGGAAGCAGGATAGATAGTGCACTCGATGACTTTACCCAACATCGCCAAGCAGCCATCCAGCGCGACATCTCCGAGCGTAATGCACGCATCTTCGAGGCCGAAGCTGAGAAGCTCGATGGCTGGGCCGACGACCTGAAGGTGGGACTGGAACGGGAAATCAAGGAAATCGACCGCCAGATCAAAGAAGCCCGCCGCGCCGCCACGACCGCCCTGACCCTGGAGGAAAAGCTCGCAGGGCAGAAGCAGATCAAAGCGCTTGAAGCGCAGCGAAACCAGAAGCGGCGCTCTTTGTTCGACGCCCAAGATCAGGTGGATAGGCAGCGCGAGGAGTTGATTGCGCTCATCGAGGGCAAACTGAACCAGATCACAAGCCTACAGCCCGTGTTCAGGCTGCACTGGATTCTTTCCTGATGGCTCACCTGGTGAGCCTTGTCGCGGTTAAACTCGTCATGTCATTTGAAAATATCACTCTCCCAGCAGGAGTAGAAAACAATAGGCCCTCGATTTCGAGGGCTTTAATTCCCTCGAATTTGGGGGAATTGGTAATTTTGGAATGCCACCTATGAAACACGATTCTGTTATCGGCGTTGGGCCGGAGATTCTTCGTTGGGCCAGGAAGTCGGTCGGACTGACCGTTGCCGATGTTGCCGATATGCTCAAGCGGCGCCCCGAAGAGATCGAGGAATGGGAGGACGGCACGGGTGCGCCAACTTACCCGCAACTGGAAAAGCTGGCCTACCAGATATACAAGCGCCCGCTAGCAATTTTTTTTCTGCCCTCGCCTCCGGAAGAAACCCTTCCGCAGCGGGAATTCCGCACCCTACCTGATGCAGATATGCAAACTCTGGCGCGGGATACCTATCTGCACATTCGCCGCGCCCATGCCTACCAGATCGGATTGCAGGAATTGTTCGACGGCCACAACCCCGCCGAGCACCACATCTGGAAGACCATCGCGCTTTTGCAATCGCAGGATGTTGCTTCGCAAGCAACGGCAATACGCGATTACCTGGGCATCTCGCTCGATCAGCAGACGGCCTGGAAAAGCGACGAGCAGGCGCTGAAAGAGTGGCGCAAAACGATTGAGGGCTGCGGCGTCTTCGTCTTCAAAGCCGCTTTCAAGCAGAAGGACATCTCGGGCTTCTGCCTGATGGACGAGCATCTGCCAGTTATCTATCTGAACAACAGCACGACTAAGACCCGCCAGATATTCAGCCTGCTGCATGAACTCGCGCATCTGTTGTTGAGCATGAACGGCTTGAGCAAGTTCGATACAAGCTATATCGAGCAATTGCCCAAGAGGGAAAAGGAAATCGAGCGCTTCTGCAACGCCATCGCCGCCGAAGTACTGATACCGGGAAGAGACTTTGCCAACCAGGCGAAGCTGTTTCCAGACAACATGGAAACCGCCAACGAAGGGCACTTCTCGGACCTCGCCGACAGGTATGGCGTCAGCCGGGAGGCGGTCCTGCGGCGCTTTCTCGATATGGGACGAGTCAGCAAGGCTTTCTACGAGAGCAAGGCCAAATTTTGGGCCGCGCAGAAGCAGCAGGGCGGTGGTGGCAACTGGTATCTCAACCAAGGAGCGTACATCAGCGACCGCTTCGCCAAGGAGGTCGTCAGTCGTCATTACCGGCATCAGATCAGTCTTGAGCAGGCGGCCAACCTGTTGGGCATCAAGCCCAAGAGCTATGCCGGGTTCGAAGAGCGGATTCTGCAAGGGGCCGAAGCATGAGCTATGTCTTCGATACCAGCTCCATTCGTTCGCTCCAGCACTTTTATCCGCGCGTGTTTAGGAGTATCTGGGACGACCTGGATGACCTTGTCACCCAACAACAACTGATTTCCACGCGCGAGGTATTCAATGAACTCGAAAGACAGGCCGTCAGCGATGAAATCCTGAAGTGGGCCAAGAATCACAAGGCCATGTTTTCCACGCCCACCGGGGCCGAACTCCTGTTCGTCGCCGAGATATTCAAGATCAGGCACTTCCAGGGATTGATCGGCGCGCAACAGCGCTTGAAAGGAACGCCCGTCGCCGATCCCTTCGTTATCGCCTGCGCAAAGATCAATCAGGCAACGGTAGTGACAGAAGAAGGATGGCAACGCGGGGGCACGCCGCTGGCGATCAAGCCTAACGCCGCGAAGATTCCCAATGTCTGCGCGCATTTCAAGATTCCCTGTGTCGATCTGGAAGAATTCATGCACCAACAGGGATGGACGTTCTGATGGCCAACAAGCGAAAACTCGAACTCACCTGGATCGGCAAGGAAAACCGGCCAAAGCTGGAGCCGCGCATCCTGCTGGAAGACCCGGCGAAGAGCTATCACGCCCGGCACCGTGTCGCTAGCACCGACCTATTCGACAACCGGCTGATCTTCGGCGACAACCTGCTGGCGCTGAAGGCGCTGGAGGGGGAATTTGCTGGTACGGTCAAATTGGTCTACATCGACCCACCTTTTAACACTGGCGCCGCATTTGATCATTATGAGGACGGTGTTGAGCACTCGATTTGGCTTGGTCTTATGCGTCATCGATTTGAATCCCTCCGTACTCTGTTGAGAAGTGACGGCTTCCTATTTGTCCATCTCGACGATAACGAGGCGGCGTACTGCAAAGTTCTTTTGGATGAGGTCTTTGGGAGAGCTAACTACGTTAATCAAGTTGTGGTCGCAACAAATAGGCCGTTCGGCTTCAAGGGCACATCGGATGGAATATTCAAGCAAGCGAATCACATTTTTGTATATGCGAAGGACAAGCTATCAGTGTCGCTGAATGCGGAAGCGCTATTTGTCGAGAAGGGCTATGACCAAGCGTACAAGTGGGAATTTTATGATCAACATCTTTCTGAGCAGCAGTGGAAGTGGCGTCAATTCGACAAAATCGTTGCCCAAGACCTTGGATACGCAACCCCTCGTGAAGCACGGAAGCAAATGGGGGATTCTTTTGATGTAGAGCTTGGCGCATATGCGATTAAGAATGCGGATCGAGTTTTTCGGACAGCAGCGGTTTCAGGGGGCGCTTTATTGAAGCGTAAAGACACAATTTCAAAGTCTAGAGGACAAAAAGACACGATAGTTCGTCATCCGAATGACGACATGGACTACATGTTCATCGGTGGTGAGCGAGTCCTCTACTACAAGGAGCGACTAAAGCAAATTGACGGTTCGATGCTGCCGGGGGAACTGATAACCGATATATGGACTGACATACCTGTAGAAGGACTCGCGTCAGAAGGTGGCGTCGAGTTTCCCAAGGGAAAGAAACCTGAAAAGCTGCTTCAGAGAATAATTTCACTTACAACAAATCGAAATGACCTCGTTCTCGACTCCTTCGCGGGCTCCGGTACCACTGGTGCCGTCGCCCACAAGATGGGCCGGCGCTGGATCATGATTGAGTTGGGCGAGCACTGCCACACCCACACCATTCCGCGCTTGAAAAAGGTCATCAGTGGCGAAGACCAAAGTGGCATCAGCCAAGCCGTGAACTGGCAAGGCGGCGGCGGTTTCCGTTACTACCGCCTGGCGCCCTCGCTGCTGGAAAAGGACAAGTGGGGCAACTGGGTCATCAACCACGACTACAACGCCGCCATGCTGGCCGAGGCGCTGTGCAAGCTGGAGGGTTTCAGCTACGCGCCGTCGGACGCGGTGTATTGGCAGCACGGCTATTCCACCGAGCGGGATTTCGTCTATGTCACCACCGCCAGCCTGACCCACGAGCAGTTGCAGCAGCTTTCCGATGAGGTAGGTTCGGATCAGTCGCTGCTGGTGCTATGCACCGCCTTCCGCGCCAAAGCAGACACCTACCCCAATCTGACGGTGAAGAAGATTCCCAAGCAGGTGCTGTCGCGCTGCGAATGGGGTCATGACGATTACTCCTTGCAGGTGGAGAACCTGTCCACAATGGAAAAAGCGGAGCCGCCCAAGCCGGGCCAGCAATCGCTGTTCGACGGGGAGGGCATGCAATGAACCGCCATGTGAATGCCATTGCCGGGCGCCTGAGCCTGCGTCATCCGCAGCGCCGCTCGCTGGAAATTCTCGACCGCGTTACCGAGATTGCCCCTCCGGGCAAGGAGGCGGATGTCGTGGCCATGCTAGAGGCGATCCGCAGCGAGTTCCCGTCGGTCACAGATTTCGAGCGCGATTTTCCCTCGCTGTGCTTCGCACTCGCCACGGGCGTGGGCAAGACGCGGCTGATGGGCGCTTTCATCAGCTATCTGCACCTGGCGCACGGCATCAATAATTTCTTCGTGCTGGCGCCAAACCTGACCATCTACAACAAGCTGATCGCCGACTTCAGCGACCGCAACCATCCCAAGTATGTGTTCCGCGGCATCGCCGAATTCGCCATCGACGCGCCGTCCATTATCACCGGCGACAACTACGACCAGCACGATCCGCGCAGCGGCTCGCTGTTCGGCGGCGTGCGCATCAACATCTTCAATATTTCCAAGATCAATTCAGACAAGAAGCAGACGGCATCTGGAGAAAAA
>VGNF01000271.1 GCA_016866195.1 Chloroflexota bacterium
GCGGCGCGTCCTGCGCCTCAGCCTGCCCCCGTTGGGCAGCCAAGTGTTTCCGTCGTCATCGCAGCGCGTAACGAAGCAGGCAACATCAAATCCATTTTCGAGCGCGTGCCAAAGATGGGAAGCAAAACTGAAATCGTTTTCGTTGAGGGACATTCACGCGACAACACCTACGAAACCATTGCGGATGAAATTCCGCTTCATCCTCTCACCCCGAGCCTGCTCCTGCGCCAACCAGGCATTGGCAAAGCTGACGCAATTCGACTCGGCTTCGAGAAAGCCTCTGGCGATATCCTGATGATCCTCGACGCAGATCTAACCGTCCCGCCCGAAGACCTGCCGCGTTTCTATGAAGCCATCACATCCGGCAGGGGCGAATTCATCAACGGTGTGCGCCTCGTCTACCCGATGGAAAAAGAAGCCATGCGCACACTCAATTTCATCGGCAATAAATTATTCAGCATGGCCTTTTCATGGATGCTCGGCCAGCCCATCAAAGACACCCTTTGCGGCACCAAAGTCCTCTGGCGAAAGGACTACGAAAAGATCGCCGCCAACCGCGCCTACTTCGGCGATTTCGATCCCTTCGGCGATTTCGACCTGATCTTCGGCGCGGCAAAGTTGAACTTGAAGATCGTAGACCTGCCCATCCGCTACCGCGAACGCACCTACGGCACCACCAACATCTCGCGCTGGAAACACGGCTTGCTCCTGCTGCGCATGGTGGCTTTTGCGGCAAGAAGGATTAAATTTGTTTGAATGTCATTCTGAGCAGAGCGAAGAATCTCTCCCCCGTCTTGGAACCTTCCAGCCAAAGTAGAGATGCTTCACTTCGTTCAGCATGACAAACCTTTTCGTGATCTACTGACAATACCAAACAAGGAACCCATGGCGACCAAACTCCGCTTACTGCCCTATAAAGAATACAAAGGCGTCGAAAAAATCTACTCCGTCATCTTCTACTATCTGCCCGTGTTTGGCGGGATGTATCGCCGCCGCGTGGAATTATGCCTGGAGCAATGCAAAGGCGGTGAGAGCATCCTCGAGATAGGCTTCGGCAGCGGACTGACCTTCCTCAACCTGAACGAAAAATACAGGCAAATCTTCGGGCTGGACCTGACCTGCGACGTGAATGTCGTCAAGGGTGTCTTCGCCGCACGAAATATCCACCCGGATTTACGCAACGGCAACGTCCTCTCCATGCCCTATGCAGACAATCAATTCGATACCGTGCTATTAATCAGCATCCTCGAACATCTCAAGCCGGACGAATTGGCGCAGGCATTTCAGGAAATCAAGCGCGTGCTCAAACCGTGCGGACAGGTCGTATACGGCGTGCCGGTGGAGCGTTCCTTCATGGTCTTCATGTTCCGTCTGCTGGGATACGACATCCGCGAGCATCACTTCTCGACCGAGATCGAAATTCGCGAAGCCGCGGAAAAGGTTTTCACCAAACAGAGCGTCCATGCCATGAAAGCCTTCCCCTCCTTTTTCGGGAACGTGTACGAAATCGGTCTCTTCACCAGGGCTGGCTGAGCATGGGGATCGAGCGTCACAAGGATTTAATAGACAAGAATCACGGGCTTTGGCATCGCAAGCCGATCCTGCGGACGGTCTATACCGACCTCTACCGCGCCATGCAAGGGCACCTCAGCACCGCCCCCGGCTTAAACGTGGAACTCGGCTCGGGTATGGGCACGATCAGCGAAGTCATGCCGGATTGCCTGCGCACGGACCTCTTCCATTTTCCCTGGTTGAATTTGGTGGAAAACGCCTATCGCCTGTCCTTTGCAGACGGCTCGCTCTCCAACCTGCTCATGGTGGATGTCTTTCATCATTTGCGCTACCCGGGCAACGCCTTGAAGGAATTCCTGCGCGTCCTGGCGCCGGGCGGGCGGATCATCCTCATGGAGCCGGGGCTTGGGCTGTTGGGACGGGTCATCTACGAATGGATGCACATCGAACCGGTGGGACATGCCAAAGACATCGCCTGGATTGCGCCGGAGGATTGGTCGCCCAACGAAATGGATTATTACGCCGCTCAGGGCAATGCCACCTGGATTTTTACAGGAAATTCGTTTGCCGGTCGTTTGGGTGAATGGAAGATCGTCGAAGTCAAACGCTTTACGGCGCTGGCCTACGCCGCCTCGGGCGGATATTCCGGTCCGCAGTTGTACCCTTCCTTTGCCTATCGGCTCATCAAGTCCTTCGAGAAAACCCTGCAATTCTTCCCCGCTATTTTTACAACACGATTGTTGGTGGTATTGGCAAAGAAATAACCTGAGCCGCGCAGCGCGTCGCACCAGACGGGTTGGATAAATCTCTCGTTCAAAGCCGCCGTCCCCGGCGGCGTGTTGCGCAAGAATCCTGCGCCGGGGCTTGCCCTGAGCTTATCGAATGGACGGCGCAAGGAGTGCTCTTGCAAACATGACGGGTCGCCCCTACGGGCGCACCCGCTCGTAAACGCGGACTTCGGGGTTGACAGCCGTCAGGCTGATATGCGGCAGGTAGGATGGGAGTTCATACTTGAACGTCCGCATCAAACGGAATGATTCAACTTCATCCGCGATCAGGCGCAGGAAGAAATCACATTCCACGGGCGTGGTCGCGCAAATGGATTCGGTGTAGAAGCGGTCGTAGGTGAAGCTGTCAATCACGAAGTAATCGGTATCCCTTTGCAGTAAACCCTCCTCCCCCAAATTGTATTCATAGCGCCCGCCGGTCGGCACGCTATCGCCCTCCCACTCCACAAAATAGATCGGGTAATTGTGCGCGCGCATGAACTTCCTCTTCTCGATGGCAGGCGGGTATAACGTATACTCGATGCTCTTTTGATAACCGCGAAACTCCGCAATGTACTCCGTGGCGGGAATGCGCGAGTCGTTCAGGAACAGCAGGGCAACGCTGACCAGGCGCAAGGCGGAATACGCAATACCCAAAACCAACAGTGTAGTCACAGCCCGATGGACGGCGACCCGTTTCCGGTCCGGGGTGAGGCGCAGCGCTTCATCCAAAAAGAAAGAGGAAAGAATCGCAAGGAACGGGATGAAGGGGATGAAATACCTGCTGATGTAATTGATGGAGATGATGAAAGGCAGGTCGAAGATCAACACGGTTGATAGAAGAATTCCAACGGATTGGGGGAGCGGAATGGAAAAGCGAACGCCGAAGCGATCCATCAGCCAGCGGGCGGCAAACCAAAGGAACCCTGCAAGGAAAAGATAATAACAGAACGTTCCGACGGCGGCTTTAAAGATGGGCCATTGTCCATACAGACCGAGCGGCGAGCCGGAATTGAACCCGTAATTGGTGAAGTTTCTCAGCGCGGGGAATACGCTTGAAAAATAATGGATGGGGTCGGTAAACGCAATGGGTGTGCCCAAGCCGTAACCGAGATAGGAAACCAGCCCGCCGAGGATCAACCAGCCGATCATCTCAAGCCAGCGCGAACGGGTTTCCTTCCACATTGCCGACAAATACGCCGCAACCGGGAGGAGGATGAGGCTGCCGCCCGTATATTTGCTCGAAGCCGCCAGCCCGACCGCGAAGAAGGATAGATACAACCAGCGCGGCGCGGATGTCGTTTGGTATTTGACGATGAAGAAAACGCACAGGATGGCGAATAACTGCAAATACAAATCGTTGTGCGCGAAACGCGCGTTCGTGACCGCTTCGGCGCTGACGACGTAAAGAAGCCCCGCGAGGAACGCGATTCGTTTTCGCGCGCCCAACGCGCGGGCTAGATGATAGATCAGAATGGCGGTGATTGCGCCGAGCAAAGCAGAAAAGGTTCGCGCTGCCACGATGAAGGCAAAGTTCGAACGCCCCAAGCCGTAGGTGATCGCGCCGATGAAGTACATCACATACTTCGGCAGGGAGGGATAGTTATAGTCCGGCTCGCTCACGTCGAACTGCATGTATCCGCCCAGCGCCTGATCAACGCGCCAGATCAATTCGTCGGGATTCCATAATGCGGGCGCGCCCCAGGTGATCCCCGGCAGGGATGCGGCAAGGAACAGGGAGAATAAGATCAACGGCAGTAAAAATTCGTGCCGGGTAAAGAATGAATTCAATTTCTGCGTCATACAATGACTCCGCTATTTCGGCCCGCGCGCGATCACGTGAATGAGCGTCACTGCATCCACCGCCTCATCCCCCGTCTTGAACTCTGCGCGAATTCGATTCTGCGCTTTGCGGAATTCGTCAACCAGCCGCTCCAACACCGTAATTTCCACTTTACCGAAATTCATTTCAAATATCCGCTTGTAATCGTTCAAACGATAACGGTTCAAATTGCTGGTGGGATTCAGAAAATTTCTCCACACGTTCCCCGAATATTTCAGCATCTCAAACGGATACTTGAAGAAGTGGTCGCGCAAATCCACGAAATGCAAATGGATTCCTCCCGGCGCGGTCAACGTTGCCAATGCCTTTGTAATACCGGGAACATCGTCCAAATGCTCGAAGACTGATGTGCTGAGGACAATATCAACCTGCGATATTTGCCTTTGAATGGACTCTTCGCGGATGTCGCCGTGCAATAACGTGATGGTTTCGCCTCGCGGCTGGGCTCCGGACTGATCCTCTTTCAGATACATCACATAGTCTGGGAGCAATTCCCGGTTGCGTTCGGTATCCAGCAGCACGAAATGATCGCATAAGACCACATGCGCCGCGCCGGGC
>VGNF01000272.1 GCA_016866195.1 Chloroflexota bacterium
TTCCATTGGGTATTCTTCCGAGAGCCTTTCCGCCAGTGCAACCGCCTGGAACAATCCCGCATTCAAGCCTCCCGCCAGGCTGCCCTCGAGCACCAGCAGGCGATGCCGGTCCTTCGGGCGCTCCTGGGGACCGTGCGGCGAATACCCGTTCAGATTCACGCCATTAAGAATCACGCAGCTCGGTACAGATGCCACTCCATACCATCCCTCCCACCAACTGCGGATGAACCGGCTTTGATACACCACGCTACTTGCAAGTCCTCTTCGTATCAGGGCCAACAGTGCGTTTCCGTATTCCGCGCGCAGATGGTAGCGGAGGCCCGCCCAGCGGACGCGCTGCACCCAGTTGATGCCATCCAGGCGCTGGACGATGCGAACCCCGCGCCGTCGCGCGCGCAGCAAACTCCACAGGGTCCGCGTACCTCCGATCACCAGGACCGCGGCGGCTTTTTGATCAAGCGTATGCGCCACCTCGATTCCGCGCGACCGCAGTCCCTGCTCGAACTTCAAGCGAAAGGACGCCATGCCCCCACTGCCTTCCACGCGCGGCACGATGCAGATGCGCTTCATGCAAATGATTATACTGCCTGCGAATGCGCGCTCCTTTTCGATCAGGGGCGGCATGTCCAAGTTTTATTCACCGCGAACACAGAGATATCTTTTTGTCTCTCTCTGCGAACTCTCCCGAAGGCCGTTCGCCCCGCGAGGGCGCTGGCCCGAGACGGGGACACACCGTACTTGCGCTCGGTGCAAGTGTCGGGACGATGCGCGTTCTCCGCGGTGAAATGAATTGGTCCATGCTTTAAGCCTCTCCCTTTCACTTCATCACGCAAGCCTCCCTGTTTTTTTTATGGTATGCTTACAGCATGCTGTCTTAACACCCAAACCTACTCCGCCGATATTGCGTGAAAGCCGAGACGGGTTGTTTGGATACCTGTGCGAGGAGCAGCAATTCAATCTTTTTTCGGAGCACCTTCATGTACATTGCCATCGAGGGAGTGATCGGAGTCGGCAAGACCACCCTTGCCCTTCTATTGAAAGACGCCTTCAATGCGGAGGTCCTGCTGGAAGTCTTTGAAGAGAACCCCTTCCTCTCCGATTTTTACGCAGACCGCGCCCGCTACGCCTTTCAGACCCAGATCTTCTTCCTGCTCAGCCGCTACCGTCAGCAAAATAACAATGTCCCCCAGATTCTGTCTTCCGGAAGGAATCTGATCTCAGACTACACCTTCTCCAAGGACGCGTTGTTCGCCGGCATCAACCTGCAAGGCGATGAACTCGAAATGTATTACAAGGTGCACGAGGCCCTCGGGGAAAAGATCCCCAAGCCGGACCTGCTGGTCTATTTGCAGGCCGGCACAGATACCTTGATGCAGCGCATCGCCTTCCGCGACCGCCCGTACGAGCGGCGGATGGAACGCGCCTATATCGATGAGTTGAACCAGGCGTACGAAGATTTCTTCTCGAAGTCGTATGACCACGTCCCGGTTTTGAAGATCAACACCGACGATCTGAACTTCGTCCAAAATGTCGAGCACATCAGGCTGATCGAGAACCGCATCCGCGAAACGCTGGGACTGACGCCCTTCCAGCCGAGCCTGCCCCTGCCCGGCACGCGAGGCGGATAGGCATGCGCGTCACCCGCGAATCCCTGATCCGCATTGCCAGGGAAACCGCCCAGGAACGGGCGTACAACGACCACGACATCGTCGCGGCCTACCTGACCGGCTCGCTGCTCCATGAGGATCCCTTTCTGGGCGGGACGGCGGATATCGACATCGTCTTTGTCCACAACAACCTGCCGACCAGTCTGCGCGAGTTCGTCAAACTCACGCCGGATTTCCACATCGACATCAGCCGCCGCGCGAAGGACCAGTTCAAATCGCCGCGCGACCTGCGCGGGGATCCATGGCTCGGGCACGAACTGTACGCCCCGATCCTGCTGTACGAGCGGGAGAAATTCTTCGACTTCGTGCAGGCGGGTGTGCGGGCCGGCTTCGATTTCGAACAACCCCCCTTGATCCTGCAGCGCTGCCGCAGGATGCTTTCTCACGCGCGCCAGATCTGGATGGACCTGCTGGAGTTGACCGCCCCCCCCGGCCCGAAGGAAGTACGCAAGTTCATGAAGTCGCTGTTCCACGCCGTGAACACCGTCGCCGAACTGAGTGGTCCTCCCATTCACGAGCGACGGCTGCTGCTCGAGTTCCCTGCCCGGGCGGAGGCCGTCCAAAAGCCCGGGCTGGCCGCGGGCGCCTTCGGCCTGATCGGTGGAATGGAAACGGACCCGCAGCAGGTGAAATCCTGGATCGCAGACTGGAGGTCGGCGTTCGTGGCGGCCAGCGAAAAACCCGGTGTGGATGCCCGCATTCACCCCGCACGCCTGAATTATTACGAGAAATCCGTGAAAGCCATGCTGGAGGGGGAGAATCCCATTGCGGCTCTATGGCCTTTGATCCACACCTGGACGCTCGCAGCGGACAGATTGGGCGAAGCCAGCCGACAGTTCTGGGAGGGGGCCGTATCAGCGCTCGGATTGTTTGGCGTTAACTTCGAGGGGCGCGTCCAGGGGCTGGACCAATACATCGACGGGATCGAGATCCTGCTGGATGAGCTCGCAGCTGCAAACGGGGTTGATTCCTCTCAAATAAATTAGGAAATATTTCACAATCGGGTCTGAATCAACCCTCCTGGCGATCCACATCTCGGTTTGCTTGTCTAGATGTTTTCTCGGAAATCAGTCCGTATCTGTGGATAAGTCGCGATAATCTGTGGACAACCGCCCTTCTCTGTGGAGAACATACTAATTTGTCTGGACAAGACACGGTTTCCTAAGATTTCAATACCCCCACATATGGTGGTCCGATCCTTTTTCTACCAATATATGGAATCTTTCTATTTCAGACCCTTTCCTGCGAAAATCCATTCTCCTTCCTTTCTCCACAAGCGCGTATTGATCGCGAGTGTTCCCGCCCCCGATGTCTGGGGGTTGGTGCGCTAGCCGCCCCATGCATGGCGGTCGTTCAGCCCTATCCACAATTTCCACAATCCCTACTATTAATACGATTCCATATACTTCTTAATACTTAATGCTTGAATCCAATATGTAAATCCTGTACAATCCAAGAATAGCTGGTTCGTCCCCTCTTTGCCAACCTGGGAGGTTGCCATGGATGTGATCAAGGTTTCTGCCAACTCCCGCACTTCTGCCGTCGCCGGGGCGATCGCAGGGGTGATTCGTGAACACAAGCGGGCTGAAGTGCAGGCCATCGGTGCCGGCGCCGTCAATCAGGCGGTCAAGGCGCTGGTCCTGGCTACCAGCTATCTCAAGAACGACGGCATCGATGTGGTCTGCGTCCCGGAATTCGTGGATGTGGAGATCGAGGACAAGGTGCGCACGGCCATAAAACTGGTGGTCGAGCCGAGGAACCCGAGTCCGTAGCAGGCACCCTATAAACAAACCTCACATGCGATATCGGTATCGAGACCCACGTATATTCCTGCTGTTCGCTGTATTGTGTGGCCTGGCAGGCGGATTTTCGCTACCCGCGATTGAGGGAAATGAAGCGAGAGCCGCTCCTGCTCCTGCACCGTTATTTGTATGTCCTACTGCAACCATCACGCAATGGACTTTTACAGGGAATGTATCTACTCCATCCTCAGGGGCAGGGGCATTTGCAAGCGGAAGTGGTTTGTCCCCAGCAACGCCCCCCTATACATATTTTGGGGGACCTGCGGACCCAGCAATAAGTTTTTCCAGTTGGAGTGCGACTTTTGATGCAAACGATTACCTGGAATTCGGTGTGGATACTACGGGCAGGGTGGATATAGGTATAAGCCTTGATTATCGGTCAACCGGTGCCGGCCCAAGTACTCTTGATCTTTACTTTTCGACAGACGGGACGAATTTCTCCATGTTTGGAATGTCTATGGCATTGATCAGGGATTCGAATTTTCACCCGCTCAGTTTTAATTTGTCATCAGTAACAGCGTTGAACAATAATACCAATGCCAAATTCAGGCTGTATGCTTATGGTGCATCCGGTGGAAACCTTAGGGTGGATAATGTAACCATAACAGAAACTTGCCAGCAATCACCAATGATTAGTGAAGTTGCATGGTTTGGAACTCAGGCCTTTCCCGGCGACGAATGGATCGAGATCTTTAATCCGGTGAGCGGGGTAGATATCAACCTGACAAACTGGCGTGTCGAAACAGCCGATGGAGATCCATCGATCTCACTTTCTGGAACGCTGACTGCAGGTAGCTACCTCCTGCTTGAACGTGGGAGTCAAAGTGTCGTATCAGATGTAGCAGGCTTTGTGTATACGAGTGGGCAGATGTCGGATAGTGGCGAAGTCCTTTATCTTCTAGATAATACTAGTTCGATCGTAGACTCTGCAAATTCGAATGGGGCAGCTTGGCCTGCGGGAATAGGAGCTCCCAATTATTTCAGTATGGAACGAGTGAGCATCAATGGAAACCCAGCTGGAGATGGGGATTTTGGGTGGATATCCAACATTGGTGCAGTTCGCAATGGGATGGATGCTTTGAGTCAGCCAATAAAAGGGACGCCTGGAGGAGCGAATTGGGCGGCTACTGTCACACCAACCTTTACCCCAACGGTAACTTCAACACCGACCATGACCAGCACATCTCCACCTTCACTGACCAGAGCC
>VGNF01000273.1 GCA_016866195.1 Chloroflexota bacterium
GGGGACGGACGACCACCACATTCTCCACGGAGGGGCAGCGTTTGAGTGCTTCATCCACCGTTCGTTTGAGTTCCACAACTTTGCCGTTGTTGTAGCTGCCATCCATGGTGATCACCAGCTTGGATTGACTGTCCTCGATCCGTCCCTGGAGCGCATCCACAGAGAAACCACCGAATACCACGGAGTGAATCGCGCCGATCTTGGCGCAAGCCAGCATGGCGAACATTATCTCCGGCACCCGGCCCATGTAGATCGTCACTCGATCGCCCTTCTTGATCCCCATGGACTTGATGATATTCGCCATGTGCGAAACTTCCCGATCCACCTTGTGATAGGAAAATGTGCGTTCCAGCTTTCCGTCTTCGCTTTCCCAGATCAACGCCAGCTGGTTCTTGCGATGCGTTTTCAAGTGACGATCGATGGCGTTATGAACGATGTTAGTCTTGGCTCCCACGAACCACTTGAAGAAAGGTTTTTTCGAGTCGTCGAGGACCTTGTCCCATTTCTCGAACCATTCCAATTCCTCGGCTTCCGCAGCCCAGAACGCTTGAAAATCCTTTCGCCCTTTTTCCGCCAATGCATCCCAATTCTTCAGACGCGCCTGCGCGTTGACATTCTCCGACGGAAAATACACCTCACCGTCCAATTTCGGTTTTTCAGATTTGGCCGTCATCCGTTCCTCCTCCTTGGCATTTCGATAATAGCCGCAATTCTAATCCCCTTTTTGAATTTGACGAAGGGAAGAAGGCTTATTCCACCCAGTCCAGGATTTTATACCAGAGCCCAGCCAGCGGGAGAAACCACGGTATTCCGTTGTACAGCCCCAGCGGCGCTCCGGGAAATGGGATCTGAGCGAAAGGATGGTCCTTGACGTTGTGGGCGAGGATCGACTCCGCCAGGGTCTTTCCCAAGTGAGTTGCCATTGCGACTCCATGGCCGGCATAACCCAGCGAGTAATACATCCCGTCGGTCTCACCCAGGTGCGGCATCCGATCGAAGGCGAAGTCCAATGTACCACCCCAGGCGTATTCAATGGCTACATCGCGTAGTTGAGGAAAAACACGAATCATTTCCTGACGAAGGATTTTCGCGCTTTTTTCAATGGTGCGTTCATTTTCCGGGAAGAACGCGGCCCGGCCGCCAAAGATCAGGCGGTTATCCCAGAGCCGGAAGTAATTTAAATAATGCTTGTAGTCGAAAATCATCCGGTTTCGTGGGCTGACCACCTTTGCCAGCTCCTCCGGCATTTTCTCCGTCGCGATGATATAGGAACCGATGGGGATGATCTTCCTTTGTAACTGCCTCGTCGCAGCACCCGTGTAACCGGAGGTTCCCACGAGAACGGAATCGGCGATTAAGGTCCCCCGCCCGGTCTCAATGGAAAACAGGGCATTCTTTCGCTTAATCTGTGTAACACGAGCGTGTTCGTGAATGGACACGCCGGAATTTTTGGCTGCCCGGGCAAGTCCTGTGACGAATTGAGCAGGATTCAAGCCCGCACTCATCCTGTCGACCAATGCGCCAAAATATAGATCTGAACCGATTTCGATCCACATATCCTTTTTTGGTACAAGTTGGACCTCATGGTTGAACTCTTTCTCCATGAAATCCACTTCTTTCTCGAGTGACTTGAAGTGTGCAGATTTGTTGGCGACAAGCAGGTGTCCGGCGCGGCTGAAGCCGCATTCGATATGCTCCTCTCGGACGATTTGCTCGACGGTACTGATCGATTCAATGGATTGCTGGAAAAAGATCCGTGCAAGATCCCGTCCGTAACGATTTACGACCACCTGCATGGGTAATTTCATACCGGTCAACACCATCCCCCCGTTACGTGAACTTGCCCCCCATCCAACCGTGTGTGCCTCCAGCACTGCCACTTTCAAACCCCCAGAGGCAAGGGTTCGCCCGGCACTCAAGCCTGTGAGACCGCCTCCAATAATCGCCACATCCACCCGGCCTGGTACTGCAGCGACCTCTACGCCAAAGGGTGAATCCACGGTGTCGAGCCAGAGATTGGAGAATTTCATTTTTCACTAACCCGGTGAAAATTTACAGGATGATTTTATCCCAGTTTAGATCTTCCATGGCTTTATGCAATCGGTGTCCATCCTGCACAAGGATGTATTTCAGGTTCGTAAACACGCGTTCGGAAATTTCCTTGACGGTTTCCGCCGGCACGATTTCATCCTGAGCGCCGTGAATGAGCACTGTGGGTGTTCCAATGGATGGATAATTCATCATCGCGAACTCAGGCAGAATCAATGCGGGTGCGAGCAGGATGAGTCGATCCACCTGATCCGGGTGCTCGCATGTAAATTTCGCTCCCATGGCACCACCAAAGGAGGAGCGCCTAATTCTCCACCCGCTCCGGCCTCCAAGTATTGGAATTAATTGCTCCATGCGTTCATGAAATGATCCAGAAAAATCCGGCGTGAGCATGCCGGGATACTTCTGCGCAAATGTGCGCGCTTTTCCACTCTGGCTGGTACTTTCCAATCCGTGGAGGTAGATGATCTTCGAATGTTCAATCATCCCGTTTAATTTCCCTGCGCTTTTGTCCGGACTGAATGAAGATACCGACCACCAGAAGGATGACAATGACCAACCCTGCGAGCGGACGGTTAAGTTCCAGGAATTGCACGATCATGGATGCCCCGGCAAAGGAGGAAATTCCGATCAATGCCCAGTCGAAGACGGTGGTGATGAGAATAATCCCAACGATTCCGCCGACGAGGTAGAGCACCCAGATGAGCATACCGGATTCCACTCCTAACGCCTCCGCAAGGGCGACTACGGCAGAACCACCGAGCAGAAATCCGGCCAGACCGATGGCCAGGGATTTCAACGCCATAGCCAGCAAAGCCAGGAGGATACCCAGACCTAGACCGACCAGAATCGAAAGCCATTCCGGTCCATGCCAGAATCGATCGGTCAACTGCACGCCGGCAAAAAAACCCGCCGCTGCAACGAACAACCAGAACAGTTTTCTACCGGCGATGAGCAAACTGGTGCCAAGTATGAGATGAAAGATCCCTGCCATGCCTCACTCCTGTTGATTATATTTTCTTTTTTACCTTATTTGGATTTGAATGAGACTTTCTACCTTCTTGATGATAAGGCCTGTTGATTTCTTTTTGTTTCTTCTTTGCTTTTGTTTGTGACGGAAATCCTCCAGATGCGGGTCTGTCACCTTCTGGTTGGATGAACTCTTGTGGTGCGGCTGGTTGGGATCCAGCCTTCACCAGTCCCCTTAATTCGTCTTGAAGTCCTGAGGGGAATGTGTGGGAGATGCGGCGTATGGTAATCCAGGTCATGGGGTTTTGGGACTCCGCAAGCAGTTGCTTCAACATGAAAGTAGTCTCCCTGGGGGATGCGCGATACAAAGCCAGAATGATTTCCCTCAAATCTTCCTGAAGCGTCGAGGGTGCCTCCTCCAACACCGGTTCAAGGAGATCGAAAAGCGCGGGAAGTTTCGAATGGTCTGCATCGGAGATCATTGGCAGAACTGCATGCAATCCATCGGACCAGGACTTTGACCGTGCGGGATGCAGGAACTCCCGCATCAAATCCAGAAACTTCCTGGGAGTCTCCATTCGCATTCGATCCAGGGAAGTTGTCAGGAGAGCAGAGCGAACACGAGGATCTCGAACCTGCTGTGTCCAAGCGCTCAGACGTGGCAGCATACTCTCCTCTTCAGGCGGTACGCGTCCGAGCAGGTAGGCTGCCAGCAATCGGGTTTCCAGGGCGCTCTCCTCCCAAAGTGCATCGGCGAGGATCAGGGCGAAACGAGGGTTTTTCTCCGCCGCCTCACGCAGGGAATTTTGAATTTGCGTTAGAACCGCGGGAGGAGTGTGATAGGTCGTCAAAACGGATCCCGGGGCGACATTTTCCTTCGTCCGCAATGTATTATTGACGTAGAATTCCAGGATCTCCCGTAAATGTTTCATAAATTCATCCGGCAGAAAGAAGAAATCTGCCAGTCGGTTCGATTGTTTCCGCAAGCGGGCGAGATCAATAGCGGGCATGACGGTTAAGGAAGGGCGGATTGGTCCCTAATAGGCTCTGGCAAAATACACCTTCTTGGATGCCGTATTCCCGCATACGATGCATCTTCCTTCCTTGTTTGGTTGATCAAACGGGATGACGCGGGTCGTGGCTCGAGCGGCCTCCTTTACGTCAGCTTCACACTGCTTTGATTCGCACCAGTAGGAAAAAGCCCATCCATCGGCGACAGCTTTTTTCAATCCTTCCAGATCCGAAGGATCGTGAATGTTGGCGTCGCGAAATTCCTCCGCCCGCTTGAGGAGTGCAGACTGGATCTCGACCAGGAGCGCTTCCGTTCTTATGCCGAGATCGATTTGAGGAACGAAGGATTTACCTTCTTTTCCGGGTTTGTCCCGGCGAGCCAGCGCAACCGTGTCTTTATCCACATCCTTGGGCCCGATCTCGATCCGCAGCGGCACACCGCGCATCTCCCAGTCGTTGAATTTGAAGCCCGAACTTACATTGTCCCGCTCATCCATCTTGACCCGCAATCCGGCGGTCTTCAATTCCTGGAGGATGCGATTCGCGACGTCCATCACCTTTCCCTTTTCCGCGTCGTTCTTGAAAATCGGGACGATCACAATTTGAATCGGCGCCAGTCGCGGAGGGGG
>VGNF01000274.1 GCA_016866195.1 Chloroflexota bacterium
TCCTCCGGCACCCAGGCCAACGCCATGGCGATCATCACCCTCTGAGCCATGCCTCCGGAAAGTTCGTGAGGATAGGCCTCGGCGCGGCGCTCGGCATCCGGAATGCCGACCATTTTGAGAAGCTCCACCGAGCGTTTCCGTCCCGCCTCCCGGCCGAAATCCTTGTGAATGTTCAGCACCTCTCCAATCTGATCCTCGACCTGGAAGACCGGGTTCAGCGCGGTCTGCGGCTGCTGAAAGATCATCGAGATCTTGTTGCCGCGAATCTTCGTCATCTCGTTCTCGGTCAGCCCAAGCAAATTCCTTCCATCCAGCAGGATCTCGCCCTGCTCCACCTTGCCTGGCGGCGCGATCAGGCGCATGATCGAAAGCGAGGTCACGCTCTTTCCGCAACCGGATTCCCCCACCAATCCAAGCACTTCGCCGGGATAGACCTCGAAGCTCACGCCATCCACGGCGCGCACCACACCATCCTCCGTGTAAAAATAGGTTTTCAGGTTGCGCACTTCCAGCAATGGCTTTTGATTCGTTTTTGCCATGGGCTTCTCCCGCGTGTGGACTGGACAGATTATACTGCCTCTTGGATTAATCCGAAACGAACTGACCGGCGTTCGAATAGAACCGGCTACTGAACGGGAATGGCATACGCAGGCGCGCCGTACATTCCGGTAAAACCACCCAAACTGGTCTCAAAGGGAAATCGGATACCGCGCATGGCATCGTAGGCGATACCGGCATAGAGGGGGATGAACGGCAGTTCCCGTGCCAGAATGGATTGAATCACCCAGAGGTGCTGATGTGCCGCATCCAGCTCCGATTCAATCTGAAGCGCACCACATGCGGATTCGAGATCCACACTTCCGTAATCAAGCTGACCTCCCGGGCCAAACCAACCACAAAGGTAGCCGGGATACAGGCTGGCACGCCAGCCAAGCAGCGCCAGGTCATATTGCTTGCTGCTGAAGACCTCGTAACGGATATCGCGCGCCTCAACTATCTCGACCGTCAATGGAACCCCGATATCGCGCAGGTTCTGCTCGATGGATCGAGAGGCCTGCGCCGCCAACGCATCGATGCTCTCGGAGGGCGCCAGCAAAGTGATCTCCGGGAACGGATTCCCGTCCGGCAGGATCAATCCCTCTCCACCTGCCTCCGCTGTGGGTTCCCTGGTCCATGCATACCCTGCGGATTTTAAAACGTTCACCGCACCCATCCGACCTGGTTCATCGCCACAGGCGACCTTTGCTTCTTTGTTCACCCAATTTCCATTCCCCTGGGGAATGAACAACTCCAACGGATTGGCGATTGCTGCGCCAGCCAAAGTCAGGCGGTCTATAGCGCAAAAGAAGGCCTGGCGAAAGGCGGGATCAGCCAGCGAGGTCTTCGAAGGATTGATCATGATCACGTGTTCACTGAGGCTGCGGTTGCGAAACAGGGATAGCGAAGGGTTGGCCTCCAAACGGCTTAGGACCAACGCCTCCGTCAGTCCATTGGGAGCGAGAACGGCATGCACCTCCCCATTCTCAAGAGCTTCAACTGCTGTGGCTTCATCTGCATAGAACCGATACGCTGCACGATCATAATTCGGGCGCATGAACGGCTCACTGGGATTGGCTTCCTTCAACCAGGCCTCCCCATTCCGCACGGCCGGCATCCAGGTGCCCAGAGTCGGTTCGCCATCATCCGTCGCGGCATATAACGCAGCGCGCGCGGCCGCCAAGGCCGATTCGTACTGCTCCAGAAGTTTATTCAGGTTGTTTTGCGCGTACGTCAATTCGGCCGACCTCTTGCCCAGCTCCCCCTCCAGTTGGCGATTTTCCTGTCCGTTCAACCGCAGCGAGGATACCTGCGCGGTCAATTGATCCACGCTGCGCTGCATGTTGGCGAGATACGCCCGGGCAAAGTCGATGTCGGCGCGCAAAGCCTCATCCGGCAGCAGGGCTGACGCTTCCAGGACGGATGCCTCCCAAAATTTCTTCTGCACCAGCGGTCCCTGCAACGCACCGTACTGCCACACACCGACGTTCGGCTGTTGGTCAAAGACGAAGCGAATCTCGGCCGGATTCGAAGCTTCGGCGCGCTGGAGGTATTCGCGTGAATAGTACGCCCCCCAATCGAATCCCAATTCGAAGTCGAGCGCGGTATTGACCGTGAAGGCTGCATCCTCAGCAGTGAAGGGAGAGCCATCCGTCCATGACAAATCCTCGCGAAGTTTCACCGTAGCCATGAACAGCTCCCCCTCCTGCGTTACCGCGGAGGGCATTTCCTGCGCAGCCAGGGGTTGAAAGGTCAGTTCCGGCGGCGCGAGGTGATACAGGCGCGGCCAGTCTTCGCTGCGCACGGCGTAATCCACATAGCTCCCGCCGGTTTCGTCGAACAATTCCCAGACGTTTACCGGTTTCAATTCACCGATCAACGCGAAGCGGATCTCCGGTGCATGGGCGGGTGGGGGTGTCAGCGCGGGGGTACTGGGTGATACCGGCGCAAGATCACCCTGGTTGCGACCGGTATTGCATGCGGCAAGAAGAATCAGGGAGAATAGAAGGGCGAGACGTCGCATCAATTCCGACAGGCCTCACCCGCGTCGATCGATTCGATGTTCCACAGCGGGTTCGCGGTCGGGTCGAGGTCGAAGCGGCAAAGGTCCGGTCGTGAGGCGGCTGCGCGCAGCCGAAAGTACAGCGGAATGGCCGGGAGTTCCTGTGAGAAAAGCACCTGGGTCTGGCGGTACGATTCGGCATACGCGGTGTCCTCCGGGAGCGCCAACCGGGCGGCACGGCAAGCCGCGTCGAAATCTTTGTTCTGATATCCCGAAACATTCGTGCCGATCCACGCATTGGAGGCAGCCGGAATCTCATCCGCGGTGAACCATCCGCAGGGAGGTTCGAATCCGTTCACGCCCATCGCATATTCAACAAGGTCGAAGCGGCGGCCGAAGAGCAGCCCGCTCGGGCCAGGCGCGTACAGGTCCTCCTGCGAAAAATACTGGACGGTCAGGCCAACGCCGCACTGCGCCAGGGAGGATTGGAGAATCTCGGTCACCTGCCGGCGCTGCGTGGCGGTGGTTGTGTAGTAATTCAGCAGAAGCGGCGTTCCCGCGGCGACGTTCTTCACATTCACAGCCAGGCGCGGGGTGGCTGGGTTTCCATCCGTATCCCTCCAGCCGGCCTGTTCCAGCAGGGAGATTCCCACCGCCGGGTCGAACTCGATCTTCGTGACGTTCGAGTCGTACAGCGGATGTTCCGCCGGAACATAGGTGTCGGGGATCGATGTCAGGCCGAACAGCACGCTATCCACGACAGCCTGGCGGTCGAGACAGTGGGCGATCCCCTGCCGCGTATGCCCGTCGGCGAAAAGATCCTGACGGTCCTTCTGAAAGAACGTATCGTAACCGTCATCGTACGTGGCGGGCCGGATGCCCATCCCGAGCCATTCGATCGTCATGCCCGGCGCGAAGAAAGCCTGCGCCTGCCCGGCGGCCTGCATCTCCTGCAGCAGGCCGGCCTGACCGTCCAGGCGGATGGTCGGGTCGAGCAGGTCGCAGCGACCGGCCACCAGTTCGCTGAGGGCGGTGTTCGGGTCCGTGATGAAGCGAAAGGAAAGCGAATCGAATTTGGGGTAGCCCTCGGCGGCGCGGAAGTAATAGGGATTCTTCGTCAGGCGGATGTGATCGCCGGCGATCCATTCCTGAATCACATAGGGTCCCCAGCCAACCGGGGAGCGCGAGGCAATATCGATGGTCGGCAGCTGACCTGTCGGAAACTGACTCCACAAATGTTTGGGCGCCGGCTGCCAGAAGTTGGTGAAGTAGGCCGGGTCGATGAAGCCCGGCATGCCCCACCACTGTACAGTATGCGCATCCGCGGCTTCGTAGATTTGCGTGCGGTCGATCAGATACGTGTTAATGACCGACGATGGATCCTGGGCCAGCGAGAATGCGTAGGCCGAGTCGTCAGCGGTGAGCGGGGTTCCATCCGACCAGGTGATATCCGTGCGCATGCGAAAGTTCACGACCATCTGATCCAGGCTGAGCTCGGACGTGCCGTCGTAGGCCAGGATGCAGTCGTCGCTGCGGCATCCCGCCGGACGCACGCGCAGGCCTTGTTCAAGCAGCACCAGGTCGCCGTTCGCATCCACAATTCGATCGCCGGCCTTCACCGCTGTGCTGATGATCTGCGCGTCGCCGTTTTCGAGCGAGGGCAGCTGGACCAGGATCACCGGCTGATATTCGTATCCCACCGTATCGATCGGACCATCATAGACCGCGGCCAGCACGCTGCGCGCCGCGGCGTTCGGCCCACCGAACGGATACAGGGTATCCGGCTCCTGACCCAGGCAGACGGTGAGCGTACGCGGTTCGGGTGCAAGAGTTGGTGAAGGCGGAGGGACCTCCGCCGGAGTCGCGGTGACCGCCGGATCGGAGGGGAAGAACCCACATGCGGTGAGGGCGGTCAAAAGCACCAAAAAGCCGGTAAATCGTTTCGAAGGCAGCATGGGCAAATCCTTTTTCGAAGCCATCAGCCAATTATACCCACGCGGTCGTTGGTTTTCATTTTTTTCGAAACGCCCGCAGGACAAACAGGATCACAAGAAAGGCAAGCAGCCCGACGAACACAGGCAAAATTGTCGTTGTGGAAGTCCC